>CAZYHE010000413.1:0-4744 GCA_964647225.1 uncultured Anaerolineales bacterium | reverse complement strand
TGACTGAAGGCCTGGGCGGTGATTGCCGCCGCGCGTGCATCGCCCTCGCCGCGCTGGATCTGGCTCTGGCTATAGGCCGTCGCCAGGATGATCTCACGCTGCTTATCGGCCGCGGCGCGGGTTTCCAACGCCTTCTCGTCACCCTCGGCCCGATAGCGTTTGGCGATCCGCTCGCGCTCAGCCTGCATACGGGCGAAGACGCTGGCCTGCACCTCTTTCGGCAGGTCAACCCGCATAATGCGCACATCCAGCAGCGTAATGCCAAACGACGCGGCCGACTTCTGCGTACCGTCTGTTACCGTCGCCACGATCGCCTCGCGCTTCTCGCGCACGATGTCAATGAAGTTGTGGTTGGCGATCTCCTCCCGTAGCCGGCCGGCGATGACCTGATCCAGCCGGGCCATGGCCCCGGTCTCATTGCGCACGGTGCGGTAGAACAACAACGGATCGGTGATCTGCCAACGCGAGACGTGATCCACCAGCAGCCGTTTTTTGTCCAGGGTCAGGTACTCGGCCGTCTGGGGTGCGGTGCCCAGGATGCGTTTGTCCAACAGCACCAGCTCGTGGATGAAGGGCGGCTTGAAGTAGAGGCCCGGATCACGCACCACCCGCACCGGTTCGCCAAACTGGAACACCAGGCCCTGCTGCCACTCGCCGACGACATACACCGACTGGAGGGCAAGAAAGACCAACGCTATCAAAATGCCGATGACGATTTTTCTCTTCATCAGTATGCTCCTGTTTGCCTAGGGCTTCGAGACAGTGGGGGTGACGGGTGACGTGACCGCCGCGGCCGGATCGGTCAGCGGCAAGAACGGCAAGACCCCACTGCCGGTCTCCAGCACGAAGATGTCGGCATCGGCGAGCACCCGCTCGATGCTTTCCAGATAGAGGCGTTCGCGCGTCACTTCCGGGGACTTGCGGTATTCAGCCAACAGCGCCAGGAAGCGGGCTGCATCCCCCTCCGCCCGGATCCGGCGTTGCTCGCGATAGCCTTCGGCTTCCAACACCATCTGGGCTGCCTGGCCGCGCGCCGCCGGCACCACCTGCTCGGCGTAGCCCTCGGATTCCTTGACCAGACGTTCCCGGTCTTCGAAGGCGCGCACGACGTCGTGGAAGGCGTCGCGCACATCGGTTGGCGGGTCCACGGCCAGCAGCCGGGCCTCGGTGACCAGCAGACCGGTTTGGTACTGGTCGAGCAATTCCTGCAGGCGCGTCTTGACCTGCGCCTGCGCCTGCACACGCCCCTCGGTCATGGTGAAGTCAATCGTGTTCTGCCCGACGGTGGAGCGCAACGCGATCTCGGCCGAAGCCTTGAGCACGGTCTCGGCATCGCGGACGCGGAAGAGATACGCCACCGGATCCTGCACCAGATATTGGACGAAGAGTTGCACCATCACCATATTCTCGTCCCCGGTGAGCATCTGGGCCTCTTCCAGCACCACATTCTGGCTATTCTGGGCCGCCCGGCTGTCGGCCTGGGCGCGGTAGCCGACCTCGGCTGTGCGCACGCGGGCGGTGTCTACCACAAAGCGGGATTGGAAGGGCGCCGGGAGGCGATAGTGCAACCCGGATTCCCGCTGGCCGGTCAACCGGCCAAAAGTGAGCACGAGGCCCCGCTCGCCTGGCCCGACGATGTAAAAGCCCGATAACAACCATAGGCCCACCGCGATGATCAGTAGCGCCCAGGGTAAGCGGGAGGACAGCCAGCGCCGCGGGTCCTGGGATGACCACGGCAGGCCGCTGAAGACGCCCTGTGCGGGCGTCTTCGACTTCGGTACGTTCACTTGTCTCATTGCGTTTGCTCCTTGTTGACGCAAAACTCGGCCTTTCCGATGCTGGCTTAAAGCGCGTGCCAGTCGGTTTTTCGATAGGTGTACTCGTTTCATTGCGCTGCTCCCTGTCGACGCAAAGCTTGGATGTTTTGGCGCAGAACCGAAGGCGCGCGCCAGTCGGCTAAACCTGCGCCGCTCCTGACCGCGCCATGTGCTCCAGCAGCGGGCGCACCAACGCCGTGGATTCCATCGGCAGCACGAACTTAGTGGACGGGCCTGCTGCCAGGGCGCGCGCTCGGCGGTCAGAACCGGCGCGGCGCCGACTGTTCTGGCGGGCGGATCGGCTCGTCCACAATGCGCTACGTATCACCATCGCATGTCAGCGAACAGCTACTCGCCACGAATCAAAGCCTGGTAGTCTGACACCGTTCCTCGGTCGAAGCAGCATTCGATAATCTGTCTGCCGAGCGGTGCCAGGTCCGCTTGGCAGAAATCCGCCAGGTAGGTGTGGACGTAGTCATAGAGGAGCTCGGCTCCCCGGTTATAGGCCGCCTCGCCCACCTCGGGCTGCATATCCACCTGAAGCAGATACTGGGGAATCAGGCGGCCTTCAACGTGCAACTGATGGGGGATCTGGCCCAGGAGCGAGCAGCGCGCGGGCTGGAGTTGGTCTGGCCTGAACTTGGCGCTGCCCCGTCGCGCCAGGTACTCCCGGGCAATCCATTGCGGCATGAAGCCGGTCTGCCAGATTCCCACGTGCTGGTTGGGACACAAAATGTGGCGTGTGCGGGGATAGGCCACAAACTGGTCGAGCAAGAGGTTCGCCTGGGCGACCCGGCGACCAGCGGCGAACGGCCAATAGGAGCCGACCCCTTCGGTCTCCATTGTGGCATCGGCGATGATGCTCGGATTGTCGTGCCCGCGCGGCGGCACCAGGCGCCACAGCCAGGCAAGCGCCGGCGGCAAGACGTGGAAGAGGCCCAAGATACCGTAAGTGGGGCGCTCTCGTGTACAGGGAGGCGTCCGTACACCCAAACTGCGAATGTCCACCGGGACCGAACCGTGGACGATGCCAGGATAGTTGTCCCTGGGGATGATCACGCGCGGATTGGGACAACGTTTCCCTGGGGTGTCTTCGGCGTGTTCCCAAATGAGCGCGCGGCTGCCAGGGACCGCATCAATATTGAAGAACAACAGCGGGACCTCGGGCTGCGCCGTCAACCTCTCCAGTTGCACGTCGGTCCCGTAGTGCGTGATGTGGTTGACCCGCACAAACCACCCATCCTCAGCATCCCGCACCTGAAGCTTGCCGCCCGATCCCTGTCGACTCGGCTCACACAGCGCGATGTCGTCGGTGACTGGGTGGAGTTCACAACTGCGGGGAATCTCAAGATAGCGTTTCTCACCGGTGAGCAAGTTTTCTCCTAGCAAGAGGCGCCCATCGGGCTCCCGGTGGGCCTGCTCAAGCATCTCGCTCTTGCCCCCGCCGCTGGCGCCCTCGTGCATAATGGTCACAACGTTGTCGTAGGGGGTCACGACCTGCACAGTCGAACAGTGCGCCGCCACCCATCCTTCACGCTCACCCCGGGCAATCAGCACACCGTACACCCCTTTTTTGGCACTCGGTCCCGGGTAGAGATTGAACGAGAACATCTCGTGCAGACTTGGGCGGCGGTTGTGGACTACCACCTGCTTCCCAACGAAATGCGTGTGCCGGAATGGCGGCGCTACGAAAACCGCGGCCTTTGGCGCAAAGTCGAAGGGAATCTCCTTGTACGGAATGATGCCCTGCAACATGGCTAACCCTAGGGCAAAGAAGCCGGCGTTGGCGGGGGCAAGGACCAATGTGTCCATGCCCAGATCCGCCTGTCCGGCATAGAATCCGAAGACCAGTAACTCCTGCGTCTTGAGCCAGGTGAAGGTTTCCTCGCGCACCGGTGCAAATGGCGTGCCGAACCTCTGGCTGAATGTCTCCTTGTCCGTCGGTTGGTCGTCGCCGATCACCATGCAATCCGGGTCTCGCCGCCGCATGTACGGCTCAGTATAGTTGACGACGATGCCGTTACGCACGCGTGCCACAACTGCCTCGATCACAGGCCCTTTGCCCGGCAGATCGTAGGCGACCTCGAAACTGGCGTCCGCTTGCTCGGCGCCGCATGCCAGCCTCGCCAACTCATCAACAGTGCTGGCAACGACTACCTTGGGGCAGTGGGCCAGGATATCGGCAATTTCGGCGGACGGGTTGAACCTTGCCCAATCCATCTGATCTCTCCTGCACGTGAATTATTGGAACATACGTAAACCGGAGTCGGCTGCGCTGACCCGGTTCGTCTGCCTCACCGCACCAGCAGCACAGCGCATTCTGCGTACTTGACGATCTTCTGCGCCACGCTGCCGAGCGGGAAGGGTTCAGCAGCTCGCCGGCGCATTGCAGAATCACCTCCGAGGGGCGTCCCTCACGGACATCCGTCTGGACGGCCAATTCATGGCCGTCCAGCAGCGCGGCGACAGCCCCCGCAACCGCCGCCGCGGCTGCGTAATCCGCCTGCCGCATCCCGGCGAGCACTTCGGCCAGCCCGTGCGCCGCCGCGGGGCTGGGGCCTAGGTACGGCCAGCGCTCAGGCGCCACCGTCAGGACGTGTACCGATGTGCCGGTCGGCCACGGTATGTTGGCGACCAGTCGCACGGCGGCTTCCGAATACGACGAACCGACCACCGCCAACAGGATCCGCAGGCCCAGCGTCTCGGGCATCGCAACCTCCTCAGGTCCGGCTCGCAGTCTCAGGGATGGGCAGCGCCAGCGGCCCGCCCAGAAGAAAGAAGCACACCACGTGCCCCGTATCCACATCGGCGCGAATGCTGCCGGTAACCACATGGCGCCCTGCCACGGCTTCGACATGTGCCTGCAGCTCAGGCTGGATGACCGTCAGCAACTGTTCGGCATAGCGCTGCACCAACTGCCGATCATC
>CAZYHE010000412.1:0-4750 GCA_964647225.1 uncultured Anaerolineales bacterium | reverse complement strand
TGACAAAGCCTGATCTTCTCTGGATGTACCGCACCATGCTCCTGATCCGCCGGTTCGAGGAGCGGGCGACGCAGTTCTTCCTGAACGGCCAGATACGCGGGTCGTTCCATCCCTGCATCGGCCAGGAGGCGACCGCGGTCGGCGCGTGCCTGGCGCTGCGCCGCGACGACACCATGACCTGCACCTATCGCGGCCACGGCCAATCCATCGCCAAGGGGCTGGATCCGAAGGCAGCAATGGCGGAGCTGCTGGGCCGGCGCACCGGTTGCAGCAAAGGCAAGGGCGGCTCGATGCACTACACCGACCCGAGCATCGGGCTGCTGGGCGAGAACGCCATCGTCGGCGCGGGCGTGCCCATCGCCTGCGGCGCGGCGCTCACCGCGCAGCTCGACAAGACCGACCGGGTCAGCCTGACCTTCTTCGGCGACGGCGCGGTCAACCAGGGCGTCTTCCTGGAGACGCTGAATCTGGCCGTGGTCTGGAAGCTGCCGGTGATCTTCTTCTGCGAGAACAACCTTTATTCCGAAATGACGCCGATCCGGGACATGGTCGGGCCAGAGCGCCTGACCCGGCGGGCGGAAGCCTTCGGGATGCACAGTGTCATCATCCCGGACGCCTATGACCCGATTGCGGTCTACGAGACGACCCTGGCGGCCGTCGAGCGCGCGCGGGCCGGCGGCGGGCCAACCTTCATCGAGGCAATGACCTACCGGCTGGTGGGCCACATGATCGGCGACAATGAGCCATACCGGACCAAGTCAGAGGTGGCCGAGTGGCGCAAGCGCGACTCGACGGTCATCTTCCCCCAACGCCTGGTGGCCGAGTTCGGCGTCTCCCCGACCGAAGTGGCCGCGGCCGAAGCCGAAGTGGCCGCCGAGATCGAAGAAATCGCCCGCTTCGCCGAACAAAGCCCGTGGCCCGATCCGAGCGAAGTGGCGGAGGATGTGTTTGCGTAGTGCGTAGTGCGTGTTGCGTAGTGCGTAGCCACATTTGTTGATTTACCAACTTACCAATCTACCAACTTACCAACTTACCGATTTGCCGCGAGGAATCCCATGTCCCACCCCATCATTGACACCCACCAGCACGCCTGGGATCTCGACCGGGTGGCGTATCCGTGGCTGACGCCTGACTTCGGCGCGATTGCCCGCACGTATTTGCCGGCCGAGCTTGAGCCGCAGTTGGGGCCGGCCGGGGTGACGGCGACCGTGATGGTGCAGTCGGCCAACAGCTATGCGGACACGGACTACATGCTCGCACAGGCCGAACGCTACCCCTGGATCATCGGCGTGGTGGGGTGGGTCCCGCTGCTGTACCCCGATGTGGCGGCGCGAGCGGTGGCGCGCTATGCTCGCAATCCGCGCTTCCGCGGCATCCGCCATTTGATCCACAATGAGGCTGACCCAAAGTGGCTGCTCCAGGCACGGGTGATCGAGAGCCTGACGATCCTCGCCGACCACGGCCTGACCTTCGATGTGGTCGCGACCTTGCCGGAGCACATGGAATGCATCCCGATCCTGGGCGAGAAGATCCCGGGCCTCAAGATGGTCATTGATCACCTGGGCCAGCCGCCCGTCGCGACCGGTGGATTTGGGCGCTGGGGCGCTGATCTGAAGGTCGCGGCCGCCAACCCAAACGTCTACGGCAAGATTTCGGGGCTGGGCACGACGACCGGCGATTGGGTGGGCTGGACGGCCGAGGATATCAAGCCCTACATGCATTACGCGGTCGAAACCTTCGGCGCCGACCGCTGCATGTGCGGCGGCGACTGGCCGGTCTCGGTGCTGGCGGGCGGCTACGTCAAGGCGTGGACCGCCTATCGTGCGATCCTGGGCGAACTCTCGCCCGCCGAGCAGGCGGCGGTGTTCAGCGGGACCGCGGCGCGCTTCTATGGCTTGCAGCAAACGACGGTCTGAAGCGGGGGTGCTCATGCGATTTTTCAATACAGCCGGGCCGGTCAACTGTACCGATCACTATTGTTTGCCGCCGCTGGAGCGGTTCGATCTGGCCGAAATCCTGAGCCTGATCGAGCAGAAGAAGTATTTCGTGTTGCATGCGCCGCGGCAGACCGGCAAGACGTCGGCGCTGCTGGCGCTGACGGACTATCTCAATCGCGGTGATCAGTATCGGGCGTTGTACGCAAACCTGGAGGTCGGCCAATCCGCGCGCGAGGATGTCGCGGCCGCAATGCGTGCGATCATCAACGAGATCGCCTCGCGGGCGCGTGATTTCCTGAATGATCCGTTTCTCAAGACGATTGCCTCGGAAACCCTGCGGGAGAGTGGCCCGCATAGTGCGTTGGGGGAAATCTTAACCCAATGGGCTGAGCATAGTCCCCAACCGCTAGTGTTGATGTTGGATGAAGTGGATGCGCTGATTGGCGACACATTGATCGCCGTCCTGCGTCAGTTACGGGCAGGCTACGATAAGCGGCCGGGCTATTTTCCTTCCACCATCGTGTTGTGCGGCGTGCGCGATGTGCGCGACTATCGCATCCATTCCAGCCAGAGCCAGACGATCATCACTGGCGGCAGCGCGTTCAACATCAAGGCCGAATCGTTGCGGCTGGGTGATTTCACCCAACCGGAGGTCGAGCGGCTGCTACTCCAACACACGGCCGAGACAGGGCAAACCTTTGCGCCAGAGGCGCTTGGGCTGGTATGGGACTTGACACAGGGACAGCCGTGGCTGGTGAATGCGCTGGCCTATGAGACCTGCTTCAAGATGCCGGCCGGCCGCAATCGGGCGCAGCCGATCACGGGAGAGATGCTCCAGGAGGCGAAGGAGAACCTGATCCTGCGCCGCGAGACGCATCTCGATCAACTGGCCGACAAGCTCAAGGAAGACCGTGTGCGTAGAGTCATCGAGCCGATCTTGCAAAGCGAAGCCTATGAGCACGATTTTCGCGCTGCCGATGTTCAATACGTCGTGGACTTGGGCTTAGTGAAACAGGCGCAGGGGGGGCACCTCCATGTCGCCAATCGGATTTACGCCGAAATTATCCCGCGTGAGTTGAGCTGGGAGTCCCAAATGGGTATTATCCAGCCCACCGCCTGGTACGTGCGGCCCGATGGTCGGCTGGATCTAGCCGCACTGCTGACCGCGTTTCAGCAGTTCTTCCGTGAGCACTCCGAGCATTGGGTCGAACGCTTCGACTACAAGGAGGCCGGGCCGCAACTGCTCCTGCAGGCTTTTCTTCAACGCATTGTGAACGGCGGGGGCCGCATCGAGCGCGAGTACGGCTTGGGGCGGATGCGCACCGACCTGCTGGTGTTGTGGCCGGTGGTTGGTCAGTCGTCAGTCGTCAGTCGTCAGTCATCAGTCGTGCAGCGCGCGGTCGTCGAGATCAAGGTGCTACACAAATCACTGGCGCAAACCATCGCCGATGGCCTGCGCCAGACCTGGGAATATGCGGACCGCTGCGGCGCGGACGAGGCGCACTTGGTGATGTTCGACCGTACACCAGGCAAACCCTGGGAAGAGAAGATTTTCCAGCGGGGAGAGACATCGCAGGGGCGCTGCATCACGGTTTGGGGGATGTGAGGCGCGGGCAAGTGAACAGGCCTCCCCAAAAGTAAGAGCCGATCGTCTGTCTTCATTGATATAACCGAACAACGATATAACCGAACAACTGGAGTTCTAATGACGCGAGAACTGACCTACTCACAAGCCTTGCGCGAGGCGCTGACCGAAGAGATGACGCGCGACCCGAACATCCTCTTGCTGGGGGAAGATATCGGCGTGTACGGCGGTGTCTTCAAAGTGACCGAGGGGCTGCTGGCGAAGTTCGGCCCGGAACGCGTGCGCGAGACACCGATCTCCGAGGCCGGCTTCGTGGGCATGGGGGTCGGCCTGGCGATGACCGGCAAACGGCCGGTGTGCGAGTTGATGTTCATGGATTTCGCGTTCGTCGCTTCCGACCAGATCTTCAACCAGGCGGCCAAGATGCGCTACATGTCGGGCGGCCGCGTGAAGGTGCCGCTGCTGATCCGCACGCAGCAGGGCGGTGGCCGCGGCAACGGCGCGCAGCATTCGCAATGCCTGGAGACCTTCTTTACGCACCTCCCCGGTCTCAAGGTCGTTTTGCCCGCCACGCCCTACGATGCCAAGGGCTTGCTCAAGTCCGCGCTGCGCGAGGAGAACCCGGTCATCTTCATCGAGCACAAGCTGCTTTATGCTACCAAAGGCCCCGTGCCCGAAGATGAGTATCTGATCCCGCTCGGCAAGGCGGAGATCAAACGTCCCGGCAAGGATGTGACGCTGGTTTCCTACTCCCGGACCGTGCTGCACGCCCTGGAAGCCGCCGAAGAGGCCGCGAGCCAAGGGATTTCGACCGAGGTGATTGACCTGCGCTGCACCGCGCCGCTCGACCTGGACGCGATCCTGGCTTCGGTCCGCAAGACCGGCCGGCTGGTCATCGCGCACGAAGCGCACCGCCAGTTGGGGATGGGCGCGGAGATCGCGGCGCTGGTGCAGGAGCGCGCATTCGATTACCTCGATGCGCCGATCGTGCGCGTGGGCGCGATGGACATTCCCATCCCCTCGTCCAAGCCGCTGGAAGATGTGGTGCTGCCGGGGAAGGCGCAGATTCTGGCGGCGATCAGGCAGATTGTGGCGTGAAACGTGATGGGGCAGTTACTTGTGCCGCGAGCGGCGCCACGACCGATGAAAATGTCATTGCGAGGAGCGTCTTTTGCGCCGAAGCAATCTCTTTCTGCGCGGGGGATTGCTTCGGCCCAAACGACGGGCC
>CAZYHE010000411.1:0-4750 GCA_964647225.1 uncultured Anaerolineales bacterium | reverse complement strand
TGATGTGATTTGTTGACCGAAAAACACCGCAAAGACGCCAAGAGCGCCAAGAAAGAACTTCCAATCTTTGCGAACTTTGCGTCTTGGCGGTTCAATTAATGTCCTAAGGCTGGCGCCGCCACTTGAGCAGCACATACTCGAGCAGCACGACCACCGTGTATAGCGCCAGGGCAATCGCCACCAGCGTGAAAAGCGCCACAAAGAGCATCGGCGTGTCCAGGATGCCGCGCGCCAGGTTGATGAGAAAGCCCAGCCCGCGGTCTGCGCCGACGAACTCGCCCACGACCGCGCCGATCACCGCCAGCGTCACCGCGACCTTCAGCCCGCCGAACATGACGGGCAGCGCGCCCGGCACTTCGAGCAGCGTGAAGGTCTGCCAGCGCGTGGCTTGCAGCGAGCGCATGAGGGAGCGCAGGTCGGGGTCCACCGACCGGATGCCCACGATGGTCGTCACGAGCGCGGGAAAGAAGACGGTCAGCGCGCAGACCAGCACTTTCGAGAGGCCGCCGAACCCGAACCAGATCACCAGGAGCGGGGCCAGCGCCACGATCGGGATCGCCTGCGATGCGACGATGTAGGGCGAGAGGATCCGTTCGAGCAGCGGCGATTTCGCCAGCCCATAGCCGATCAACAGCGCCACCGTCAGGCCCAGGGTCAGACCGCCCACGACCTCCGCCACTGTCGCGGCGGTGTGCATGAGCAGCCGGCCATCGGCCACCAGCGCGACGAAGCGCACCCAGACCATGCCGGGGCTGGGCAAGATGAACGCGGGATAGCCCTGCCAGCGCACCAGGAATTCCCAACTCGACAGGAATATCGCCAGCGCCAGCGGGATCAGCGCGACCTCGATCCGTATCAAACGTTTTCCGGCTTGCACCGGCGTTTTCCAGACTCTCTGAAATTCCATACACCACCGAGATCGCCGTGTAAGGACGGGGTTGCTCGCGTGACGGCGAACTGTGACAGCCCGCACATATTGGGCCAACGGCACGGCATAAAACCCGCCCCTACCGCTACGGCAGAAAATAAAAAAAGCCCCAGGGTTGATCACACCCTGGGGCTGTCGCGTGCGCACGTCGCGCCCAAACAGCTATCGGCGCCTCGCGCTCACCTTCTCCCATCCGGACTGTACCGTCGGCCCCGGCATCACACCGGGTCTGCGTCGCTGATTGGAGCGGACGCTCGCGGGCTTGGCCCGTCTTTTTGTCGGGCCATACCGCCGGTCGAGAATTGTTCTGATTCAGAACGCACTCTGCCCCGAAGGTGTCTACAAACGCGTGAAGTATAGCACAGGCGGCCCGCCTGTCAAATGTTTTGCAGCAGGCCGAGCGCGGCGATCACGCCGAGCGTCATGTTGTAGATCGCATGCACGATCATGCTCGTTGTCGTGTTGGCGCGCAGCCGCACGATGCCCAACACCAGCCCGACGCCGAAGACGAGCACGGTCGCCAGGCTCAGCCCGTAGGTGCTGTGCAGCAGTGCGAAGAGCAGCGTCGTGAAGAGCAGGCCGAAGCGCGGCTGGAGCGCGCCGCGGAAAAGGGTCTCTTCGCCGAGCGCCGCGGCCACGCCCAGGGTGATGATGCCGAACGGCCCCTGAACGAGCGGGCCGAGCAACTGTTCGCTCAATTTCTGGACATCGGCATCCGTCACGATGCCGACCTTGCTGAGCAGCGCCTCCAGGATGACGATCAGCACCGCCAGCCCGGCCCCGATGCCGACGCCCGCGAGGGCTTGCCGCAGGCTCGGCTTGACGACCGCCAGCCGGCGCAAGCCATCCGCCAGGCTGCGCCGCGCCAGCCAGCCGACCCCCACCAGCGCCATGACCGCCATCATGATCTCTTGCGCCCAGAGGGACGGCGTGAGGTCGGTCGGCCCGGCCTGCTGCATCATGTTGGCGATGTTCCCGATGCCCATCCCGACGGTGAAGAGCAGGTTGGCGACGACCAGGGCGGTGTAGGCGAGCGCCACGGCGTGGACGGGGCTGGCCGGTCTGAACGCCGGGAGGATCCGTCCGGCCAGCCTGCGCACGGGCGGCAGCAGGAACAGGATGCCAAACAGCGAGGGCAGCCACAGCCCCAAGCCCATCCGCGCAAACGCCTGGGGGTCAATGCCCATCTGCGCGTACGTCTCGCCCAGCGATTCGGCCATTGGCCCGGTCGCCGCGGCCCCGATGACCTGGATGATGATGCCGAAGCCGATCAGGCTGCTGTAGAAGAGCGCCACCAGCAGATAGGCCACGATCGCCCGAATCCGGCGCTCTTCACCAAGATTCGCCAGCCACAGGATGAAGATCAGCGGCACGAAGGTCAAGACGACGAGAAGGGTTTCCATGATTGTTCCTTCACTCAAACGTTCAGTTCGATCAGTTCCCCGGTCACGGAGTAGACCACCCGCTCCGCGACGTTGGTGGCGCGGTCGGCCACGCGTTCCAACTCGTGCATCACCTGGATGAGCTGCGTCCCGGCGCCGATCCAGCGCGGCCGTTCGAGCATGTAGGCGAGCACCATGTTGAAGGTCTGCTTGTAAAGCGCGTCCACGGCGTCATCGTCCCGGCAGATCACCTGGGCCTCGGCGGTGTCGTTCGCAGCGTAGGCTTGCAGCGCCCGGTCGAGCAGGGCCAGCGCCATCTCGCCCAGCCGCGGCAGGTCGCCGAACGGGATCGCCTTCGTCTCGGTCTCCATGCGCAGGCAGATGCGGGCGATCTTCTTGCCGTGATCCCCGATGCGCTCCAGGTCTTGGGCGACGGTCAGCGCCGCGACGACATCGCGCAGGTCGCGCGCCACCGGCTGCTCGGTCGCCAGCAGGGTGTAGCACTCCGCCTCCACGTCATAGCGCAGGCGGTTCAGGGCCGGGTCGGCGGCAATGACCTCGCGGGCCAGGTCCGCATCGCGCGTGAGCAGGGCTTGCAACGCCTGCGCGACCGCGTGGCGGGCCATGCTGCCCAGATGCAGGACATCCTCGGTTAGCTGCGCCAGCTCTTTGGCGAAATGCGCACGGCTTGGTGACATGGTTCCCCCTGCGAGTCGGGACGTAGTGCAAGATGGCATCTTGCGTTACACCTCGACGCTCCCTCAACCATACCGGCCGGTGACGTACCCCTCGGTGCGTGGGTCTTTTGGCCGGGTGAAGATGCCTCGCGTCGGCCCGACTTCGATTATTGTGCCCGATTTCTTGTCATCCGTCAACATCATCATGGCGGTCATATCGGAGGCGCGCGCGGCCTGCTGCATGTTGTGCGTCACGATGACGATGGTGTAATCCTGCGCCAGCTCGCGCATCAGGTCTTCCACTTTGAGCGTGGCGATAGGGTCGAGCGCCGAGCATGGCTCATCCATCAGGATCACTTCGGGCTTGACCGCGATCACGCGCGCAATGCAGAGGCGCTGCTGCTGGCCGAGCGACAGGCTGAGCGCATCCTGTTTCAGGGTGTCTTTCACTTCGTCCCAGAGGTGGACGTCGCGCAGGCTCTTCGCGACCATTTCGGCCAGGCGCGCGCCGCGCGCCAGCCCCAGCACCCGCGGCCCGAACGCCACGTTGTCGAAGATGGATTGCGGGAACGGATTGGGCCGCTGGAAGACCATGCCCACGCGGGCGCGCAGCGCGACCACGTCGGTCTCCGGGGCGTAGATGTCTGCCTCATCCAGCCGGAGCTGGCCCGCCACCCGCGTCCCGCGGATCGTGTCGTTCATGCGATTGAGGCAGCGCAAAAAGGTGGACTTGCCGCACCCCGACGGGCCGATCAGCGCGGTGATCTGCCGGTCGGGGATGCCGATGGAGAGATCGGCCAGCGCGCGGCGCGCCCCATAGAAAAAATTCAGTTTCTCGACAGTAATCTTGTTCATATCAGCCAAAGCGCCCGGTGACATAATCTTGCGTCCGCTTGTCGCGCGGGTTCGTGAAGAGTTCGGAACCGGGCCGGAACTCGACCAGGCTGCCGTCGAGCAGGAACGCCGCGTGATCGGCGATCCGGGCGGCCTGTTGGACGCTGTGCGGCACGACGATGATCGTGTAGCTCTGCTTCAACGCCCGCAGCGATTCCTCCACTTTGTCGGTGGAGATCGGGTCGAGGCCCGACGTGGGCGCATCGAGCAGCAGCACTTCTGGCTCCAGCGCCAGGCTGCGCGCGATGCATAGCCGCTGCTGCTGGCCGCCCGACATCGCCAGCGCGGGGGCGTCCAGCCGGTCTTTGACTTCATCCCACAGGGCCGCTTGGGTCAGGCTGCGCACCAACGTCTCTTCCAGGCGCATGCGGTCATGTATCCCGGCCAGCTTCAGCCCGTAGGTGACGTTCTCGCGCACGGTTCCCGGTAACGGCAGCGGCAGCGCGAAGACCATGCCGACGCGACGGCGCAGTTGCGACACCGCGACCCCCGGCCCGTAGATGTCCTGGTCGTCGAGGGTGATGCGGCCGGTGAGGCGCGTGCCATCCACCAGGTCGTTCAGCCGGTTGATCAGCCGCAGCAGGGTGGTCTTGCCGCAGCCGGCCGGCCCGAACAGCACGGTCACGGCGTGCGCGGGGATGGCGAGCGTGATGTCGTGCAGCGCCGGCTTCGCGCCGTAGAAGTAGTTGACGGCCTCGATGCGGATTTTGGCCGGGTTGGTCGTTGGTGTGGTCATGGTTTTTCGCTGTTGATATTCAGATGATCTATCGGTCTCGAGGCTTTAGCCGGTTGCGTCTGTCACCCACGAAAAACCGGCTTTAGCCCAATGGCACTAAGATTTGGTGGGCTCCCGTAATCGCTCAAGCAGG
>CAZYHE010000410.1:0-4780 GCA_964647225.1 uncultured Anaerolineales bacterium | reverse complement strand
TTCGGCTCCTTCGGCCGCGTCTTCCTGGGCGGCGAGGAGCGCGACATCATGGCCGGCTACGGTGCGGCGGTCGCGGCGATCGAAGGAGTGAGCGGGCGGATGGAAGAACAGGGGAAGCGGGAGTAGTTCGTATTACGTATTGCGTATTTGCGCTCTTGACCGGTGAGATTTCAGGCCGAAGGGTAGACCCAGGGCACGAAGATACGCACTACGAAATACGCACTACGCAACACACATCGAATAATAATCAATTTATGCAAGGAGATGCCACATGGCAGAAGCGCTCGGCATGATCGAGACCAAAGGGTTCGCGGCGATGGTCGAAGCATCGGACGCGATGGTGAAGGCCGCCAAGGTGGATCTGGTCGGCTACGAGAAGATCGGCGGCGGGTATGTGACCGCCATCGTGCGCGGGGACGTCGCCGCGGTCAAGGCCGCGCTGGAGGCCGGTTCGCGCGGCGCGGAGAAGGTCGGCGAGGTCGTCTCGGTCCACGTGATCCCGCGGCCGCACGAAAACGTGGACCTGGTCCTGCCGTTGGGACGCGGGCCGAAGGTCGGCCCGGCAGCCAACCAGAAGCTCGACGCAGGCTCCGGCGACTAAGCCAGCCATCAGACAAGGAGGTCGGCGCCCATGCCCATGCAAAACGTCTGGCGTGAGTTGCGCCCTGGGCCGAAGATCCCCGACATCGTCTACGCGATCGTCGAGATCCCGAAAGGCTCGCGCAACAAGTACGAATATAACAAGGAGAACGGCATCATCGTGTTGGATCGCGTGCTGTTCTCTTCGCTGCACTATCCGGGCGACTACGGGCTGATCCCGCGCACTTTCTACGACGATGGCGACCCGCTGGATATCCTGCTGATGACCAACGAGCCGACCTTTCCGGGTTGCGTCATCCAGGCGCGGGTGATCGGCATCTTTCGGATGCTCGACCGCGGCGTCCATGATGACAAGGTCCTGGCGGTGCCGGCGACCGATCCGCTCTTCTCCGAGTATCACGACCTGAAAGATGTGCCGCCCCACTTCTTGAACGAAGTTGCGCACTTCTTCGAGGTCTACAAAGACCTCGAAGGGATGCGCACCAAGCCGATCGGCTGGGAAAACGCCGCCGCAGCCAAAGATGAGATCTTGCGCTCGATCAAGCTCTTCGATGATCGTTTCGGGTTGCCGGGATTATAAGATGATGGACGCGCTCTGATACGGGGAGTAATGCGATGGCTCGCGCAAAATGGCAAGAACGGATCGTGATCGCCCCAAATCTGCATCATGGTGATCCGTGTATCAAAGGGACTCGGATACCGGTGAGCATGATTGTGGGTAGCCTGGCAGAAGGAATGACATCGCGGGAAATACGAGAGGAATACCCGCAACTGGTTAACGAGGATATTCAGGCAGCCTTGGCATACGCCGCCGAACTGACTGAAGAAGTCGCGTTAGCGCCCCTACCCGCTTTCGCCTAGGAGATGGCGATGCGAATCAAGGTGGATGAGGGCCGGGCCAGATCACAGACCTGATCGTTGCTTTTGTTGGAGAGGAAAATGCTAATCGGTAAAGTCGTCGGCACGGTGGTCGCCAGCCAAAAAGACGAAAAGATGGAAGGGATGAAGCTCCTGGTCCTCAAAGTCGTGGATGCTGAGGGCCGGGAGGGCAGCGGCTACATCGTTGCCGTGGATGCGATGGGCGCGGGCGTGGGGGAACTGGTGCTCTACGCCACCGGCTCCTCGGCGCGCCAGACGACCCTCACCGACAAGCGCCCCTGCGACGCGGTCATCATGGCGATCATTGACCAGTGGGAAGTGGGCGGTGTGGTCAAGTATCGCAAGGTGACTGGAGAGTACCAGTCGTGACAGAGATCACGGCGGATTTCATACGCAGGTCGGTCGCCAAACAATCTTACGAGATCTCGCTGCACGCCGATGATGAGCGGATTGCTGATGGCTTGACCATCTGTGAGTTGGAAGATGCCCTCTCGCAATGCGAGATCATCGAACAATATCCAGATGATCCACGCGGGCCAAGTTGCCTGGCTTTGGGATTTGCTGGATCGAATAGGCCGGTGCATATCGTCTGCGGTATGAATCGGTCAAAATATCTGATTCTGATCACCGTCTACATTCCATCAATGCCGAAGTGGAAAGACTGCCGCGCGCGCAACCGTTGAATGGAGCCGCCTAAAATGCCGAGACCATACAGTGATTGTTATTTTTGTGGAGGAAGCGTAGAAGAACGTCTTCTACCACGTGAAATTCGATGGGGAGGAAAACTGCTTGTCTTCGAGGGTGTGCCGGTCGGGGTCTGTACGCAGTGCGGAGAGAAAGTCCTTAAGCCTGAAGTCGCTAAATCCCTAGATCGGGTCTTGGCTGAACGCAGGAAACCGATGCGCACGATGCGGGTTCCAGTATACGGCTATGAGCCGGCGCTGGTCTGATACCATGCTATGGCGGACTCATTGACAGACACTCAAATCGAAGCGATCGTCCAGCGCATCAAGGCGGAATTGGCGTCGAAGCCGTGCGAAAGCTGCCGCTGCGCCGCTGGCGCGGCCGGGCCAGAACCGGTCGAGCCGACGATGCCGAACCTGCTCCCCGACCTGCCCGCGGGCTGGAACGAACCGCCGGTCGCCGGCCGCGACGGCATCTACCCCGACCTGGATCGGGCGGTGGCGGCCGCGCAGCGCGCCTTTCGCAGCCTGGACGCGCTGACGCTGGAGAAACGCCACGCGCTCATCGTGGCGATCCGCGCGGCCATGCGCGCCAACGCCGAACTGCTGGCCCGCATGGCACACGAAGAGACCCGCCTGGGCCGCTACGAGGACAAAGTCCAGAAGAACCTGCTGGTCATCGAGAAGACGCCGGGGCCGGAGATCCTCCAGCCGCTGGCGTGGACGGGCGACCGTGGGCTGGCGTTGGTCGAGCGCGCACCCTACGGCGTCTTCGGCGTCATCACGCCCGTCACGAACCCCACCGCGACGATCATCAATAACGCCATCGGCCTGATCTCGGCCGGCAACGCGGCGGTCTTCAACGTCCATCCGAGCGCCAAGAAAGTTTCGACCTACCTGATCCAGCTCATCAACCGGACGGTCGTGGCCGCGGGCGGCCCGGCCGACCTGCTGACCGCGCCGGCGGAGCCAACCGTCGCGAGCGCGCAGGCGCTCATGCAGCATCCCGGCATCCGCATCCTGCTGGTGACGGGCGGCGGCGCGGTGGTCAAGCTGGCGATGACCTCCGGCAAGCGCGCCATCTGCGCGGGGCCGGGCAACCCGCCGGTCGTCGTGGATGAGACCGCCGACCTCGACCTGGCCGGCAAACAGATCGTCTTCGGGGCCAGCTTCGACAACAACATCATCTGCGTGGACGAAAAAACGGTCTTCGCAGTGGAGCGGATCGCGGACAGGCTCAAGGCCGCGCTGGTGGCCCACGGCGCGGTGGAGTTGCCCTCGTGGCGGCTCAAAACGCTCGAACGGGTCATCTTCGAGAAGCTCGGCGGCCCGCGCGAGCACGGCGTCATGCGCAAGGAGTGGATCGGCCAAAACGCGGGCAAGATCCTGAAGGAGATCGGCATCAGCGCGCCCGACGCCCGGCTGATCCTGATCGAGACGCCGGTGGATCACCCGCTGATCTGGACCGAGCAGCTCATGCCGGTGCTGCCGCTGGCCCGCGTCCGCAGCGCCGACGAGGGGATCGAACTGGCCGTGCAGGCCGAGCACGGTTACGGCCACACCGCCAGCATGTTCAGCCGCGACATCAACGCGCTCAGCAAGATGGCGCGGGCGGTCAACACCAGCATCTTCGTCAAGAACGGCCCCAACCTGGCGGGCCTCGGCTACGGCGGCGAAGGCCACGCCTCCATGTCCATCGCCAGCCCGACCGGCGAAGGGCTGACCAACGCGCTGACGTTTACCCGTGTCCGCCGCTGCACGATGGTGGACCATTTCAGAATCGTTTGATTGCAGATTGCAGATTGTGGATTGCGAGTTTCTGACCCCTGACTCCTGACACCTGTCCTATGCACCCATCTCTCGCTCTCATCGAATTCGACTCCATCGCCGCCGGCATCGAAGCCGGGGACGCGATGGCGAAAAAGGCGCCCATCGCCCGGATCGTCGCGGGCACGGTTCACAACGGCAAGTACCTGGTGCTGGTGGCCGGGGAAGTGGCCGATGTGGAAGAATCGCTGGCGGCCGGGCTGCTGACCGGCGCGGGCGCGGTACTGGATTCCGTCTACTTGCCCGGCGTACATCCGCACGTGGTGGATGCCATCGCGTTTGGCCGCCGGCCTCAGCCGGTGGACGCCCTGGGCATCGTCGAGACCCGCACGGTCGCCGCGGCCATCGCGGCCGCCGACGCCGGGGTCAAGGGCGCGGCGGTCAACCTGCTGGAGGTGCGCCTGGCCGATGGGCTGGGCGGTCATGGCCTGGTCTTCTTCGACGGCCTGGTCGCCGATGTCGAGGCCGCCGTGGAGATCGCCACCGCGGTCATCGCCGGCGGCGCGCTCCTCCACGCCGTGGTCATCCCCCAACTCCACCCCGACATGGCCGCGAATCTCCTGGCCGATACGCGCTGGCGGGCGCGCGTGCGCGAAGTCGGTTGACGGAACCGGCAGCTGGCGGTATACTTCATTCTGTAATTGGGCGCCCACTTTCCGAGATCATTATTGAAGATCGTGAAGATCGGGCATAACTGCGCACTTTGGCAGCGACGTACACTCTTATGTCTAATCCAACCCTTGACCTGATCCACCGCCACGGCTCCGTCCGCAAGTACAAGCCCGACCCCA
>CAZYHE010000409.1:0-4784 GCA_964647225.1 uncultured Anaerolineales bacterium | reverse complement strand
TAGGCGAGGTCATCGCTACGCAAAATCTGTGACCCGCGGTATAATCAGGCCATGATAGAGACCACCTCCCACCCGCTCGCGCGGCGGCTGGATGCGCTGCTTCTGGCCTTTCTGCTTATCGCCCGCATCCGCATTGACAGCCTGGCCGAAGCTGCCGTGCTGCCCCTGCGGCAAAGCGACGTCGCGCGGCAACCCTTGCTCGGCCATCTGCTCTCAGCCGAGGCCATGAGGCTGCTGGCGCAGCAGCAATTGGTTGATCCGATCGGCTTGCTGCTGATCGTGCTGGCGATCGGCTGTCTGGTGATCTATTTGATCGTCAACGAGTTTGTGGGCGGCGAGCGACCGCGCTATTGGGCCAGGCTGATCCTCATCTGGGCCATCCTCCTGTTGACGGTCTTTGCGCCGAGCCTGAAGCTGACGCTGCTGCGCCAGGGCAGCGGGCCGGCTTCCTACAGCCACGACGGCGGGGTGATCCAGACCGAAGCGACGATAGACTATCTGTTGCAGGGCCGCAACCCCTACGTCGAGGACTATCTCAAGACCCCGATGGCCGAATGGGGCATTGGCGAATTCCGCACCGCGCTCTACCACTACCCCTACCTGCCCTGGACCTTTCTTTTTTCCGCGCCGTTCAAGCTGTTGAGCGAGCGGGCCATTGGCTGGTATGACCAACGGTTCGTCTACCTGCTGCTCTTCGCCGTGCTGTTGCTCCTTGCGCCGGGGCTTACGCAACGGCGCGACGCCAAACTGCTCCTCGTGATGTTGATCGGGCTGAACCCGCTGATGGGCTCCGATCTGATCTACGGGCAGAACGATAGCTTCGTGCTGGCGTGGCTGGGGATCAGCCTGTGGCTGTGGATGCGGGGGCAGCGGGCGGGCGCTGCGCGGGGGTGGGTCTGGGCCGCCGCGGCGGTTTTCGGGCTGGCGTGCGCCAGCAAGCCGACCGCCTGGTTCCTGGCGCCGTTCTACCTGTTTCTGCTGGCCGGCGGCGCGCCGGCTGATCTGTGGCGGCATCCGGCCGCCTGGCTGCGACGGGCCGCCGCGGCGGTCTGGCCGGCGGTGCTCGCCGTGTTTCTGATCGTCGGCCCCTATTTCGTTTGGAATCCGGCCGCGATGGTGGACGATGTCTGGGCCTGGGCCAACGGCACGTCCGCGACCGCATATCAGATTTGGGGCTGGGGCGCTTCTAATTTGCTGTTGGCGACCGGCCGGGTGGCGAGCCGCTTCGTCTATTGGCCATTCTGGATTCCCCAACTGCTCTTGAGCCTGCCGCTGTTGCTGGCGCTTTTGTGGCGGCAGGTCCGCAGCAATACGCTGGATCGGGCGCTCTGGGGCTACGCGCTCACCCTCAGCGTCTTCTTCTTCTTCTCCCGCTTCATGAACGAAAACTACCTGGGCTACATCTTGGCGTTGTTGGCGCTCGGCGCGCTGGTCGAGACGCCCGCCCGCGACGACCTTCAGCCGCCGTCTGTGGCCGGCGCTTCCGTCTGATTTTCCGGGGGATGGGCCGCGCAATAGGTACGCACGATTTCCTCGATGTCCGGGATCTGCGTGCGCAGCGCGATCTTGTATTCGCGCAAGTAGTTCCCGGTGCGCACGGCCCAGTCAGCCATGCTGTAGCCCCGCGCGATCGCCACCGCCTGCGTCAGTCCATGCAGTATCGCCGTAAATGCGGTCAACGAAGGCAGCAATCCAACGGTGTTGGCCGGCGCGTGCAATACGTGCTCGGCCACGCCCGCGGCCGGATTGGTTATCGCGCTGACGATGCCCACCGTGTGGGCGCCGACCGCGCGTGCCATCCTCAAAAAGACACTGACGTTGGGACTCAAGACGGTCATTCCCAGGCCGATGAAGAGATCTGCCGGTTGCGCGACGGCGATGGCGGCAGCTTGGGCTGCCAACTCGCTTGAAATCAGATGGGCGCTGATACCAAATGCCAGGAGACGATTCGCAAAGGCCTCTGCCAGGAAGCTGGTATTGCCCTCGCCAAGTAGAAAGATACGGGGGGCGGTGTTGAGCAGATGGACGACCGCCGCGATCGCCGGCGCGTCGAGGTGCAAGCGCATATGTTCGAGGTTATTGCGGTCATGGGTCAGGGTGCGCTGCACGATGGCGGCCGGGTGCCGCTCGTCGCCCGCCGGCTCATAGATCTTCTGTAAGTCGTGCTTGACCTTCTCCTGAATTTCGGCGATTAACTCCGGGAACCCGGGATACCCCAGGCGTTGCGCCAGCCGCACAACCTGCGCCGTATCTACGCCGACCGCCCGGCCGATCTCCGACGCCGTCATGAACGCGGCGTCGTGATAGTGCTTGACCAGATAGTCGGCGATTTTGCGATAGCCGGGCGAGAGTTCAGGGTAGATCTCGCGGATCTGCTCGGCGAATGTGTGTGTTTCCAGAGTCCCCTCCGCAGATAAACACGGGCTGTGACCGCAGGCACGCATGCCTGTAGCCACAGCCCGTGGTGAACCCGCTCGCAGTGACGACTTTAGTCGCCTGGCATATCATAGGCGACTAAAGTCGCGACTACAAACCGTCGCGATCAGACCAGTTCAGTCAACGCCCGCTTGATCTCGGCGCTGCGCTTCGTGACCACTTCAGCGTTCTGCTTTGCGATGGTCTGCGCAAGCGCCATGCAAAGCGAATAGAGACCAGTGAGGCTGGGAATCGTGCCTTCTGTCTCGCCCGGCGCATAGAGCAGGTGCTCGGCCGCGCGCGCCGCCTGGCTGCTCAGGCTCGGCCCACACGCCAGGGTCACCGCGCCTTCGCTGCGCGCGAAACGCAAGAGGCTCGCTACGCCCGAAGGCCCTTCCACCGGCGTCATGCCGACGACGACTTCCCGACGCACGAGGTGTGACACCGCCCGCGCACGATCGTAGATGTCGCCGCTGACCCATACAACCGGCAGCCCAGCATCGCTTAACATCTCTGCGAACGATGCCGCCACCGGAGCCGCATAGGACTCGCCCGTGACCACAATGCGGGGCGCCACGCGCAGGGCGTCCAAGATGGTTTCGATCGCATCCAGGTTGTTGTGGGCGAGGGCTTTTTCTAGATTGGTACGATCTTCACTAATCAATTGTTGCACTCTCGCGCCGGGAGTGTTCTCCTCGGCTGGGGTCGCATACGTGCGACTAAGCTCAACCTTGACCTGATCCTGGATATCCGTGATCAACTCAGGATAGCCGGGATAGCCAAGTCGCTGTGCGAAGCGGACGACGGTTGTCGTGTCTACGTCCACCGCGTTGGCCAATTCGGCCGCGGTCATGAAGGCCGCCGTCCGATAGTCGCTGAGGATAAAGTCAGCGACACGCCGATAACTGCGCGATAGATGGTCGTAGTGCCTCCGGATGTTTTCTCGGAACATGTCTCACCTCAGAAAAATGGATTGCCGAAGGTATCGCACGAACCGCTCGGCGGCAGCTCTATTCACTGAAAAACTGCCATAGTAGTACGATGCCGCAGCTATATGGGGGTATACTGTCAGCTTGACAGACTACAGTGAACCGATGATTCATTCTACAATACTCTAGCTTCTTTGTCAACTCCTTTTCCTGAGAAAAAGAGTCGAGTTTACGAGATTACTCGCCACACGGGCGTGTTTGTCTGGGGCAAATAGCGTAATCCCCTTGCGCAAGACAACCCGCCTATCGGCGCGGCGGCGTGACCCTGCCGCCCGCTTGACAGAAGGCTGTCCCTCGGCTATCCTGACGCCTGCTGGCGGACGGTGTAAACCAGCGGCCGCCGGCGACCGATTCCGGGATATAAACACCATGCTGCGACAAGACAAACAATCTCGCTGGCAAATCGCCGGTTGGGCGCTGGTCATCCTGAGCGCGCTGGCCGGCTGCGCGGCGCGGCCGCCGGCCGTGGCGCAGATCACCGCCGCGCCCGATGGTTTAAGCCGTCAGACGCCGGCCATTCCGGCCACGGCAGCGCCGACGCTCACGCCCGAACCGCCCGATGGTTTAAGCCGTCCGCCAACGATCCCGCCCACGACAACCGCAACAAGTACGCCCGCGCCGACCGCAACGCCGAGCGCCACCCCGACCGCCAGTGCGACCCCCACGCCAACCGCGACCGCCACCCGCGGCGTGACGCCCGACGGTACGCGGCGCACCGCCAGGGTGCCGATCCTGATGTATCACTACATCTCGGAGCCGCCCGCCGATGCGGACATCTATCGCAAGGATCTCTCGGTCTCGCCGGCGCGGTTCGAGAGTCACCTGGGCTTGCTGAAGGAGCGCGGCTACCATACGGTGACGCTGGACGATCTGCTCAGTTTTCTCGCCAACGGCACACCGCTGCCCGAAAAGCCGGTGATCCTGACCTTCGATGACGGTTACACCGACAACTACACCTACGCCTATCCGTTGCTCCGCAAGTACGAGATGGTCGGTCACTTTTTCATCATCAGCGATTTTGCCAATCAGGCGCGCCCCGGCTACATGACGTGGCCGCAGATTGAAGAGATGGCGTCCGGGGGACAGCGCATCGGCTCACACAGCCGGGATCATCCCGATTTGAAGGGGAAAGCGGTGGATTACCTGGTGTGGCAGGCGCTCGGCGGGCTGGAGGCGATCCAGGCGCACACCGGCAGCCATCCGCGTTGGATCAGCTATCCGGCGGGCAGCTATGACGACCAGGTGATCGCCGTCTACAAATCCGCACATTACTGGGGCGGGTTGAGCACGGAACAGGGGGCCACGCATACCCTGGATCGGATCTTTGCGCTCAAGCGGGTGCGCGTCCGCGGCACGCACACCGCGGACGATCTGGCCGCA
>CAZYHE010000408.1:0-4787 GCA_964647225.1 uncultured Anaerolineales bacterium | reverse complement strand
GCATGTTTCAGCCGCAATGCAGCATGCGCGATCGGCTCTTCCTCGTCTCCGGGTTCATCATGGGTAAGCCCATGTGGCTCGGCTCGCCGTTTTGGGCGATGTTCTCGGTGCAGTTGGTCAATATCTGGCGCGGCATTCCGTTCTTTGGCATTTCGTTGCTGGCGGGAATGCAAACGATTCCGCAAGACTTGTACGAGGCCGCCCATATTGACGGCGCGAGCAGTTGGCGCAGATTTTGGAGTGTGACCGTTCCGTTACTGATGCCCGTGACGATTGTTGTCACGCTCTTTTCCATCGTGCAAACGGTCGCCGATTTTCAGATCGTCTATGTGCTCACACGCGGCGGGCCGGTGAACAGCACGCACCTGTTTGCCACCTTGACGTATCAAACCGCTATCCTGGGCGGCGAATTGGGCAAAGGCGCGGCGATCTCGTTGTTCATGTTCCCCGTGTTGGTGTTCGCCGTCATCCTCCAATTGCGCTATTTGCAACGACAGGATTAGAGGACGGGATCAATGCGCTCATCTGCAACACGCTCACGACCATTCGCAACCTTGAACGCGCGTCGTTCGCGCATTGTGCGCCGAACCCTCAGGGGCATCGGCGTGTACGGCGGACTCGCGTTTTTTCTCGTCATCATGCTCTTCCCGTTCTACTTCATGTTCATCACCTCGCTCAAGCCAGATGTTGAGATCTACGACATGAGCCAATTTCCGCTCATCGTCAAAGCGCCGACGCTCGTCCAATATCAATATCTGTTGGAAAAAACTCACTTTTTGCTGTGGCTGAAGAACAGCGCAGTCGTCGCCACTGCTTCGACCATCATCTCCCTGACGCTGGGTACGCTGGCGGCGTATGCGTTGGCGCGCTTGAAATTCAGAGGCAATCAATCGCTGGGGCTGTCGGTCTACATCACCTACCTGGTGCCAACCTCGCTGCTCTTTCTGCCGCTCGCCTACGTCATTCGCCAAATCGGTTTGTTCGACAATCCCGTCGCGCTGATGATTACGTATCCGACGTTTCTCGTTCCGTTCTGCACGTGGTTGTTGATGGGCTATTTCAAGGCGATTCCACGTGAACTCGAAGAATGCGCGATGGTGGATGGTTGCACGCGCTTTCACGCTTTTCGCGCGATTGTGCTGCCGATCATGCTGCCAGGTCTGGTCTCAGCGGGCTTGTTTGCATTCACCCTTTCGTGGAACGAATTTCTCTACGCGCTGACGCTCGCACAGTCGTACGAAGTCAAGACTCTACCCGTCGGCATCGTCAGTCAGCTCGTGCTCGGCGACGTGTACTTTTGGGGTTCGCTGATGGCCGCGGCCGTCCTGGGGTCGGTGCCGATTGCAATCCTCTATGCGTTCTTCCTGGAATATTATGTGAAAGGCATGACGGCTGGCGCGGTCAAAGGCTAAGCCAGCGCGCCCTGTCTGGTAAGGAGACCAATGTCTGCAGAAGCCGATATGGCTACTCGATCAGATGTCGAGACGGCGCGACCATTGTCCATCCCGGAGTTAGAAGAGATGGCGCGCTGCGTTCGCGGGGACATCATCACCATGATCCACACCGCGCAGGCCGGCCACCCCGGCGGCTCCCTTTCGGCCGCCGACATCGTGACTGCGCTCTACTTTCGGATCATGCGTCTCGATCCGGCGAATCCGCACTGGCCCGACCGCGACCGCTTCATCCTGTCGAAGGGCCACGCCTGCCCCGTCTGGTATGCGGCGCTGGCCGAGCGCGGGTTCTTCGACAAGGCGCACCTGGCGACGCTGCGCAAGCTCGACAGCATCCTCCAGGGCCACGCCGACATGAAGAAGACGCCGGGCGTGGACATGACGGTCGGCTCCCTGGGTCAGGGGATCTGCGCGGGGCTGGGGATGGCGCTGGCCGGCAAGCTGCACGGCCGCGACTACCACGTTTACGTGATGATCGGCGACGGCGAATCGCAAGAAGGCTCGGTGTGGGAAGCTGCGATGGCCGCGCCGCGCTGGCAGCTCGACAACCTGACCGTCATCGTGGACAACAACGGCATCCAAAATGACACCTTTACAGACGACATCATGCCGGTCGAGCCGCTGGCCGAGAAGTGGCGGGCCTTCCGGTGGAACGTGATCGAGATTGACGGCCACAAGATGGCGGAGATCGTCGCGGCTTTAGAGTCGGTTAGCACGCGCCCTGAGCCTGTCGAAGGGCGACCACAAGGCGCTTCGGCAAGCTCAGCGACCGTGCCACCGCGCCCTGAGCCTGTCGAAGGGCGACCACAAGGCGCTTCGGCAAGCTCAGCGACCGTGCCACCGCGCCCTGAGCCTGTCGAAGGGCAGGCCGCTTCGACAGGCTCAGCGACCGTGGCCCGCCGGCCGGGTGTTCCGACCGTCATCATCGCCAAGACCGTCAAAGGTCGCGGCGTCTCCTTCATGGAGAACGTGCCCGCCTGGCACGGCGCCGCGCCGAACGACGCGCAGGCGCAGGCCGCGCTGGCCGAGATCGCGGAGGGGCTGCGATGAGCGATCACCCCGGCAAATATCACTACGTGCTGCCCGAAATCGTCGCGCAACTGGCGTCCGACCAGCCGTTCGCGGGAGCGACCATGCAGGCCACCCGCTACTCCTACGCCGATGCGATGCTCGAACTTGGCGCGCGCAACCCGGACGTGGTGGTCCTCGACGCCGACGTGTCGAAGTCCATGCGGACGAACGACTTCGCCAAGCGCTTCCCCGAACGCTCCTTCAACTTCGGCATCGCAGAGCAGAACATGATGGCCGCGGCCGCGGGGATGGCGACCACCGGGCTGATTCCGTTCGCGTCCACCTACGCGGTCTTCGCCTCGATGCGCGCACTCGATCAGGTGCGCAACAGCATCCACTACCCCCGGCTCAACGTCAAGATCGCAGCCTCGCACAGCGGCATCACACCGGGACCGGATGGCGTGACGCACCAGGCGCAGGAAGATCTCTCGCTGCTGCGCGCGGTCGCCAATTCGACGGTGATCGCGCCCGCCGATCCGGTCAGCGCGAAGCTGGCGGTCTTCGCCGCGGCGGCGTATGACGGGCCGGTCTATCTCAGCTTCACACGCGACCCCGTGCCCACGCTTTACAGCCCGGATTTCCCCCTGGAGCTCGGCAAGGCGGTGGTGGTGCGCGACGGCGCGGACGCGACGATCATCGCGCTGCGTGACTTGGTGGCGCACGCGCTGGTGGCCGCGGCGCGGCTGGCCGAAGAAGGGCTGGACGTGCGGGTGATTGACTGCCACACGCTCAAGCCGCTGGATATCGAATGCGTCCTGCGGGCGGCACGCGAGACCGGGGCCATCGTCACAGCCGAAAACAACGTCATTTTCGGCGGCCTGGGCAGCGCGGTCGCCGAGGTGTTGGTGGAGAATCACCCGATCCCGATGCAACGGATCGGCGTGGCTGACATCTTCACCGAGTCCGGCCCGTACCTCGCGCTGCTGGACAAGTATGGCATGTCGGCGCGGCACATTGCCGCCGCGGTGCGGCGAGTGGTGGCGCGCAAGGGGGGAAGGCTAACATGAAACAACGAGTCACCGAAGTGAGCATCCGGGGCGAGCAGTTCTTCGTCAACGGCGCGCCGACCTACAAAGGCCGCGTCTGGAACGGCCACAAGATCGAGGGGCTGCTGATGAACTCGCGCATGGTGCAGGGGATCTACGACGACCTGAACCCCGAGACGCGCGGCATGTGGGCGTACCCCGATACGGGCGTCTGGGATGCCGATCGCAACACGACTGAGTTCATCGCCGCGATGCCGGTCTGGCGCGAGCATGGGCTGGTCGCGTTCACGATCAACCTGCAAGGGGGCAGCCCGCAAGGCTACTCCAAAGACCAGCCGTGGCTCAACTCGGCCATCACCGCTGACGGTGCGCTGCGGCCCGACTACATGGCCCGCCTCGCACGCATCCTCGACCGGGCCGACGAGCTGGGGATGGTCGCCATCCTCGGCATCTTCTACTTCGGCCAAGACGACCGGCTGGCGGACGAAGCCGCGATCGCCCGCGCGGTGGACAACACGGTGGATTGGGTCTTCGACCAGGGCTACCGCAACGTCGTCATCGAGGTGGACAACGAGTGCAACGTCGCCCGCTACACCCACGAGATCCTCAAACCGGGCCGGGTGCATGAGTTGATCGAGCGGGTGAAAGCGCGGACGCGGGACGGCCGGCGGCTGCTGGTCAGCACGAGTTACGGCGGCAACTTCGTCCCGCTGCCGAACGTCGTCGGATCGGCCGATTTCCTGCTGATCCACGGCAACGGGGTCAACGAGCCGGCGCGCATCGTCGAGATGGTGCAGCAGACGCGCCAGGTGGCGGGCTATCGGCCGCTGCCGATCCTCTTCAACGAGGACGATCATTTTCACTTCGACAAGCCGCTGAACAACATGGTGGCCGCGATCAGCGAGTATGCCGGCTGGGGTTTCTTCGACTACCGCATGAAGGGCGAGAGCGATCTCAACGAGGGCTACCAGAGCGTGCCGGTGAATTGGGGGATCAGCTCGGAGCGCAAGCGGGGGTTCTTCAAGTTGCTGAAAGAAGTGACGGGAGAAAAATAGGACATGGCAATCAAACACGCACTGATGGTCGGCATGATGGGCCGCGTCGCCGACCGGTTCCACGAGTACCAGAGCGCCCGCGACCTGATCGGCCGGCTGGAATTAGCCAGGAAGGTCACCAACGCCGACGGGATCGAGATCGTCTACCCGTCCGAGTTCAAGAACATGCAGGAGACGATCCGCATCGTCAAGGACAGTGGGCTGACGGTCTCGGCTGTCAACCT
>CAZYHE010000407.1:1628-4789 GCA_964647225.1 uncultured Anaerolineales bacterium | reverse complement strand
ACTCCTCGTCGTTGAAGGCCGCGTTCAATAGATCGCGGATCGCGGCGGTGTTCCAGGCGGGCGAAACCGCCCCGGTCTCCGCAGACCTGGGCGATTTGGTGGAGGATGAACCTTTTTCGACGCGGCTGCTGGAGCCGTCGCCCACGACGTTGCCGCTGCCGATGATGATCACACTGTTGTGTACGCTGCCGCCGATGGCAACGCTGCCCGCGCCGCTGGCGGTTGTCTGGCTCCCGCGGGCCAGCGCCGCGGCCGCTGGGATTCGTTCCGCGCCGGCTGTGGCCGGCAGCGTACCCTGCGGCGTCGAGGATAGCGCCGCGGCCGGGGTCGTCAGTCCGGCCAGCCACGCGGCCAAGCTGGCCGTGCGATCCCCCGCCGGCAGCTCCACGGGCCGGATTTGCCGGCGCGCCAGCTCGTCCCGCTGCGCATCGGTCACGTCGAACATCACCGCATAGCCGGGCCGCATCATCTGCCCGAAACGGCTGAGCAGCTCGCCGAAGACCAGCTTGAAGTACGGGTCGCTCCCGCTCCAGCCCAGGTAGAGCATATCCGAGCGGGCCAGCTCCGTCTCCAGCAGCTTGACCATCTGCGGCCGCTGGAGGAAGTAGGACTCGTACTGCTGCCGCGCCAGCACGATCGTCTCCGGCTGATCCAGGTCGCCGTAGAGCTTGACGATGTTGACCACGTTCGGCCCGCGGCGCATGAAGGGGATCGAGCTGTCGCGCACGATCACCTCGACCCGCTTGCCCGCGTCGCGGAACGCGCGCTCCAGCAGGTCGTCGAAGTTGGCGGTGAAGACGAGGGCGATCGGCAGGCGGGCCAACGCGCGGTGGGCGGCGGTCGGTTGCACGCCGGTGGTGTCGAGCCGGTCCTTCAGGTGGCGGATCAGCGCGTGCAAGCCCTGCTTGTTGACGTAGGCCTGGGCCGCGTCAATCAGCGCGTCGCCGGTGGCATACTTCGGCGGCGGCAGGTCGTAGCCGATCCGGGTGGATAGCTCGGCGATCAGGTCGTACCAGCCGGGCAGCCCCGCGCCGATGGAGAGGCCGGCGCCGACGAACGCGCCGGCGTTGCCTTGGCCGAGGCTGGCGATGAGGTCGAGTGGGGCATGGGTCATTGGGCGTCCTCCCCGAAGCCTGCGCCGCTTTGGGCGGCAGCGGAAAGTGGTGCTACACTATGTTGCGTGTGTACGGCGCAGTATACGCCGAAACCACAAATCATGCAAAGGATGTTGCCTCCGGCCATGCGCGATCCCCAACCTTCCATCGTCGGCGTGGATGTCGGCGGGACCTTCACCGATTTCGTTTACCTGGAAGCGGGCCAGCTTCGCACCTACAAGCTGCTCTCCACGCGGGCCGATCCGTCGGTCGCGCTGCTGGCCGGGCTGGATGCCCTGGGCGTGACGCCGGAGGCGGTCATCGCGCACGGCACGACGGTCGCCACCAACGCCGTCCTGGAGCACGCCGGCGCCCGCGTCGCGCTGATCGCCACCGCGGGCTTCCGCGACCTGCTCGCCATCGGCCGGCAGACGCGGCCCAGCCTCTACCGGTTGGCCTTCCCCCCGCGCTGGCTCCCCGTGCCCGACGAGTTGCGCTTCGAGGTGAGCGAGCGGGTGGCGTCGTCGGGCGCGGTCGTGACCCCGCTCGATACGGGGGAGGTCGCCGCGGTGCTCGATCAGATCGTCGCGGCCGGGGCCGAGGCGCTGGCCGTCTGCCTGCTCTTCTCCTTCGCCAACCCCGCCCACGAGCAGACGATCCAGCGCCTGGCCGCGGCCCGCGGGCTGGCCGTCTCCCTCTCATCCGAGATCCTGCCCGAATTCCGCGAGTTCGAGCGCACCTCGACCACCGTCCTCAACGCCTACGTCTCGCCGCTCATGGCCCGCTACCTCGACGCGTTAGAAATGGGACTCACCCGCCGGCAAATCATAAATCATCAATCATCAATCATCAATCATCATTCCGCCTTCCGCATCATGCAATCCTCCGGCGGCATCCTGGACGCGGGGACGGCGCGGCGCGAGGCGGTGCGGACGCTGCTCTCCGGGCCGGCCGGCGGCGTGACCGGCGCGTTCCACGTGGCCGCGCTGGCCGGCGCCGACCGGATCATCACCTTCGACATGGGCGGCACCTCGACCGACGTGTCGCTGGCCGACGGTCAAATCCGGCGGACGAGCGAGGGGCGCATCGAGGGGTGGCCCGTGCGCGTGCCGATGATAGACATCCACACCGTCGGCGCGGGCGGCGGCTCGATCGCCTGGGCCGACGCGGGGGGCGCGCTGCGCGTGGGGCCGGGGAGCGCCGGCAGCGAGCCTGGCCCGGCGTGCTACGGCCGCGGCGGGGGCGAGTTCACCGTGACCGACGCCAATTTGCTGCTGGGCCGGCTCGATCCCCGGCACTTCCTGGGCGGCCGGATGCGACTCGACATGGGCGCGGCGGAACAGGCCGCAGCGCGACTGGCCGGCCGGTTCGACCTGAGCACGACTGCGTTGGCCGAGGGGGTGATCCGGGTGGCGAACGCGGCCATGGAGCAGGCGATCCGCGTCATTTCAGTGGCGCGCGGCTTCGATCCGCGCGACTTCACCCTGGTGCCGTTCGGCGGCGCGGGGCCGATGCACGCGCTCGACCTGGCCGCCGCGCTGCACATCGGCCGCGTGCTGATCCCGCGCGCCCCCGGCGTCCTCTCCGCGCTGGGGCTGGCGCTGGCCGATTTCACCGTGGATCGCTCGCGCACGGTGATGTGGCCGCTGGCGGAAACGTCCGCCGACGCGCTGGCGGCCGCGGTTACGCCGCTGCTGGCGGATGCCCGCGCGGCGGTTGCGGCCGCGGGGTTCGGGGATGAAGCCATCCGGCTGGCGTGGGCGCTCGATCTGCGCTACCGCGGCCAGTCGTTCGAGTTGACCGTGCCGGTTGACGGCTACGAGCCTGATGAAGCGGCGCGGCGCTTTCACGCGGCGCACGAGCAGCGTTACGGCTACGCCCGGCCCGACGCCGCGGTGGAGTTGGTCAACGTGCGCGTGACCGCGACCGGCATCCGACCCAAGCCCACATTCCCGCAGCCGGCCCCGGCCCCGTCGCCCGACCCGCGGCCCGCGCAGATCGGCGAGACGCCCCTGGCGGCCGGCGGCGATTGGCAGACCGCGGCGGTCTACGAGCGGGCGCTCCTCC
>CAZYHE010000407.1:0-1528 GCA_964647225.1 uncultured Anaerolineales bacterium | reverse complement strand
CTGGCGGCCGGCGGCGATTGGCAGACCGCGGCGGTCTACGAGCGGGCGCTCCTCCTGCCGGGGCACGCGCTTGGCGGGCCGGCGTTGGTCGTCCAGGAGGACGCCACGACGGTCATCCCGCCGGGCTGGCGGGCGCGGGTGGATGGGTGGCTGAACCTGGTGTGCGAAAGATGAAATTCATGTCTGGGGTGAGACGATCCCTGAGCTTGTCGAAGGGGCCGCCACACGACGCTTCGACAGGCTCAGCGTGCGTGGATGGAGCGTGTTATGCCTGATTTCGATCCGATCTTGTTGGAGATCATGAAAAGCCTGCTGGCCGCGGTGGCCGAGGAGATGGGCGGGACGCTCGGCCGGACCGCCTTCTCGCCGAACATCAAGGAGCGCCGCGACTTCTCGTGCGCCGTGTTCGACCCCACCGGGCAGATGGTCGCGCAGGCCAGCCACATCCCCGTACACCTGGGCGCGATGCCGCTGTCGGTCGCGGCCGCGCTGGAACGCTTCGGCCGCCTGGCTGACGGGGACATCGTCGTGCTGAACGATCCCTACTCCGGCGGCTCGCACCTGCCCGATATCACGATGGTCTCGCCGGTGTACGGCAGACCTGACGAGGTTTGCGCGGAGAATGGGACGCGGACTACGCTGACGACGCAGACCACGCGGACAAAACCTCAGAATGATCCGCGTCGTCCGCGTTCTCCGCGTCGTCCGCGTCCCGTTCTTCTCGGCTACGTTGCCAGCCGCGCCCACCACGCCGACGTGGGCGGTATTTCGCCCGGCTCGATGCCGCTGGCGACCGAATTGTACCAGGAGGGGCTGATCATCCCGCCGGTGCGGCTCCAGGCCGGCGGCCGCCTGAACGAAGGCGTGCTCGATCTGATCACCCGCAACAGTCGCACCCCGGCCGAACGCCACGGCGACCTGGCCGCCCAGATCGCAGCGCAGCGCATCGGCGAGCGGCGGCTGGCTGAGCTGGCGGAACGCTACGGCGCGGTCGTCCTGGCCGAATACATGGCGCACCTGTGTACGTATGGCGAACAGCTCACGGCTGAACTGATCCGCCGGATGCCGCCGGGCCGTTTCAGCTTTAGCGATGTGCTGGACGACGATGGCTTCGGCAGCGAAGATTTGCCGATCACGGCGGCGGTGGAGGCGCGGGACGGCGCGCTGTGGGTGGATTTCACCGGCACGGGGCCGGAGGCGCTCGGCGGGGTCAACGCGGTGCGCTCGGTCACGTTGTCAGCGGTCTTCTACGTCGTGCGCTGCCTGCTGGCGGATGACGCCGCGCCGGCCAACGCGGGGATCTTCCGGCCCGTGCGGGTGATCTTGCCGGAAGGCACACTGGTACATGCCCGTTTCCCGGCCGCGGTCGCGGCCGGCAACGTCGAGACCTCGCAGCGCATCGTGGACGTGCTGCTCGGCGCGTTCGCCCAGGCCTTGCCCGATCTCGTCCCCGCAGCCTCACAGGGCACGATGAACAATCTGTTGATCGGCGGAGTGGATGCCAAGGGCGCGGCCGGCCGGCCCTTCG
>CAZYHE010000406.1:0-4789 GCA_964647225.1 uncultured Anaerolineales bacterium | reverse complement strand
CCGTGAGGTCGGCCAACTGCACGAGCGCGCCGCCGGGGCCGACCTGCTCGCCGACGCGGACATTGAGCGCGGCCACCGTGCCCGCAAACGGCGCCTTCAGTTCGGTCTCGGCCAGGGCGGCCTGGGCTTGCGCGGACGTTGCCTTCGCCGCGGCGACATCCGCTTCGGCCGCCGCGACCGCCTCACGCCGCGCGCCGGCGATCAGCAGCTCGAGCTGGGCTTGGGCGCGGCGCACCTCGGCTTCGGCTGCCGCGATGTCCGCCGGGTTGACCACCGCCAGCAGGTCAAGCTGCGCCTGGGCGCGCTGGACGCGGGCGCGCGCGCCGGCGATGTCCGCGGTGGTGGCCCCCTCTTTGGCCTGGGCCAGGCGGGCCTGCGCGGCGTTGTACTGGTTCGTGGCCTGTTCCAGTTGCAACGCTTCGGGTCGCAGTCCGATGTTGGGATCGCCCTTCGCCCGGTCATAGGCCGCCTGGGCCTGCTTGACGGCCGCGGCGGCATTGAGAAAATCGGCCTGGGCCGCGATGACCTGCTGCTGATTGGCGCCTTCGAGCGTCTTCTGCAGGGCGGCCTGCGCTTCGGCCAGGCCTGCCTTCGCGGCGGCGATCTCGGCGGGCTGCGCGCCATCCTTGATGCGTTTGAGCCGCGCCGTGGCCGCATCCACGGCGGCTTGCGCCGCGGCCACTTCTTCTTTGCGCGCGCCAGCCTTGAGTTGCGCGAGGCTCGCTTCGGCGCGCTGAAGCTGCGCCTCGGCTTGGGCGACGGCCGCTGTCTGCCGGGCCGATTCCAGCCGGATCAGCGTCTGCCCCGCTGTGACCTGGGCGCCTTCGACGACGGCCACTTCCGCGACAATCCCGGCGGCCGCCATGCTGAGCCGGGCAGAACGCACCGGCACGACCTTGGCCTCCGCGACGATGCGGCTGTCGGCGCGCACGGCCGGGGCCGCGGTCGCGGCAGCCGCCGCCGGCGCGACCGCGCCGGGATTCGCGCCGCAGCCGGCCAGCCCGAGGGCGCTTCCGGCGAAAAGGGCCACGACAAGGACGACGAGAAAGATCTTCTGAGCACGCATGTATTCCTCCACTTCATTCATAGGCCAGCACGTCGCGCACGCTGACGCGTGAGGCGTTGCGCGCCGGCAGCAGGCTCGCCAGGATGGCCAGGATCGTGGCGGTCGCCAGCCACAGCCCCAGGCCGGTTGTCGAGTAGGTGTAGCTCATCGCGGTCTTCATTGTGATGTTGCCGATGGCGTCACTGAGCAGCTTGCCGAACGGGAAGGCCAGGAGCGCGCCGGACGCCCAACTGATGAGGCCGATCAAAATCCCTTCGATCACGACGATCTGAAAGACGCTGCCATCGGAGGCGCCGATGGCGCGCATCACGCCGATCTCGCGCGTGCGCTCCAACACGTTCAGGCTCATCGTGCCCGCCAGCCCGATGGCCCCGACGACGGCCAGCAAGACCGCCATGATCAGCAGGAAGATGATCAGCACGTCGAAGCGGGCGACGATCTGGGCGCGTTCCTCGGTGCTTGTCTGCCGGTAGTTGGTCTCCATGCCGATGCTCTTGAAGTGCGCTTCGAGCGCCGTGGTGATTTGCGCCTGCGACGTGGCGTCGCGCGGCTCGGTCACGACGATGACGACCCCCGCCCGATCCACCTCCCCCATCAGCCGCGCCGCATAGGTGTAATTCACGTGCAGCATCGGCGCGGGCGGCGTGTCGGCCACCAGGCCGATCACCCGCCACTCGGTCTCTTTCCCGGCGATCTTCAGCTTGAGCGGGTCGCCCACTTTGAGGTCCGGCTCGTTTTTCAGGAGCATCGTGTTGATGACCACCGCGTTTTCGTCTTCGGGCAATAGCCAGCGGCCTTCGACCACGCGGGGCCGCACCAGCGCGCTCTGCGCGGGGAGCGCCCGAATGAAGAGGGGGTCGCTCTCGGTGTCGTCGGGTCGCATCCGCCGGGCGTTGTCGAAGCGCCACCCCTCGGCTGCCACGACGCCGGGCACGCTGCGCGCCTCCCGCTCGATCTGGTCAATGCGGTAGGGCCGGCGGAAGACCAGCACCGCATCGTAGTCCACGTAGTTGAACATCGCGTCCAACGTCGTCAGCACCGAGTCGCGCACGCTGAAGACGCCGATGAAGATGCCGCCGCCCAGGATCAACGTCGCCAGGGTCAGCGCCAGGCGGCCTTTGCGCCGAAAGGTGTTGCGCAGCGAGAGCAGCGTGGGCCGGCCGATCACGCGCCCCAGTTGGAACGGCGCGGTCACCCGGCCGGTCAGCGCAAACCGCGATGGCCGGCGGGTCGCCCGCGCCGATGACAGGCCAAAGTCGCTCATCGCCTCGTGCGGGGTGATCCGCGCCGCGGAGATGATCGGATAGAGCGAGGCCAGCAGCGGCACAGCCAGGCCGATCGCCACCTCCAGCGCCAACACGTCCGGGGGAACCCGAAAACCATGCACGTCGAAGTTGATCATGTCGGCGAGGATCTGGGTCAGCCCGCGCGCGCCCAACGCGCCGAGCGGGATGGCGACGACCAGCGCCAGCAGGCCGAAGGCGACCACCATGCCGCAGTAGATGCCGGTGATCTGCCCGTTGCGCGCGCCGATCGCCTTCATGATCCCCATCTGCCGCACCTGCTGGGTGAGGAGCGCCTGCATCGTGTTGACGACGAGGAGGGCGCTCAGCGCCAGCGAGAGGCCGCCTAGGATGCCCAGGACGAGCAGGATCGGCTCGACGCTCTCTCCCGCGGGATGTTTGCCCGGCTTGGGGATGAAGGTGTAGTAGACGGTGCGACCACTGTTCTCGACTTTGTTGCGGATGTCTTGCGATAGCCGCGCCAGCGCCTTTGGATCGGTCAACTCCGGCCGGGCGATGATCGCAAGCTGGTCGAAATCCTGGGCGACGCCGAACCACTTCAGCGTGTCCGCGCTGACATAGCCGGCCGCCTGGCCGTTCCAGGACGCCTGCATCTGGCCCGGATCGTGGACCACCCCCGCGATGCGCAGCTCGCGCTGGCGGCCGTTCGGCGCTTCAGCCAGGATTGTGTCGCCGACCTGGACGCCCATCCACGCCAGCGAGGCGCGTTCGATCAGCACCTGGCGGTCGGGCGGGGGCCACGCGCCGCTTTGCGGGAAGACTTTGCCCACGGGGATCGCCGCGAAATCCGGGTAGGTGTTCAGCCCCAGGTTGCGCCACTTTTCGGGATCTGCGCCGGCCGTGGTCTGCCCGGCAAGCTGCGCCGGGTTCTTGAAGCGCACCGCGAAGGTTCGTTTGCCGCCCGCGTCGGCCACGCCCGGCATGTGGCGCACCGTCCACAGCAGGTCTTCGTCGAAGAGATCCGTGTAGAGGGTGATATGGGCGGGGTTGGTCGCGTTCCAGCTTGCATTCATCGCGGTCATCGTGCTCTCTTGCGCGCCCGCGATCATGCCGACCGCGAAGACGCCGACCGCGATGGAGAGCACGACGAGGAGCGTGCGCAGCTTGTTGCCCCACAGGTCGCGCACGACTTTGCGCCAGCGCGGGCTAAGCATGGTGATTTCCCCCCTGGGCGCGATGGGCCTGGTTTTCGACCAGCCGCGCCGCGACGATCTGATCAATGGCTGCGCGGGCCGCCGCGGATTCGGCGAGCAGTTGCTCGAACTCGGCGCGATCGAGCGCGGCCACCTCGACCCCGCTGACCGCGTCGGCGCGGATCGTCGCGATGTTGTGGCCGCCGCGGCGCAACTCCACCTCGCCGAAGTACTGCCCGGCGATCATGGTGGTCGCAACGATCTCATCTCCGTCCGCGCCGGGCAGCACCACTTCCACCCGGCCCTTGGTAATCAGGTAGAATTTGTCGGGGGTCATGCCCTGACGCAGGATCACCGCGCCCGGCGCGTGCTTCTCGGTCGCCAGGTTGCGGGTCATTTGCTTCAACTGCTCTTCCGTCAGCATGGGGAAGGTCTTGGCAAGATACTCCTCGATCACCTCCCCGTCGGAGATGACGACGGTGCGGGTGGCCCGGCGGGCCAGATCGCGGTCGTGCGACACCATCAGGATGGTTTTGCCCTGGCGCACCAACGTCTCGAACAGCCCGAAGACCGAATCGGCGGTCTTGGAGTCGAGGTTGCCGGTCGGCTCGTCGGCGGCCAGGATCGGCGGATCGTTGGCGAGGGCGCGGGCGATCGCCACGCGCTGTTGCTGCCCGCCCGATAGAGTGGACGGCAGCTTGTCCGCCTGCTCGGCTACGCCGACCAGATCGAGCAGGTGCAGGGCGCGTTCCCGGCGCTCGCGCATCGTGTACATGCGGCAGAAATCCATCGGCAGCATGATGTTTTCCGCGGCGGTCAGGGTCGGCAGCAGTTGGAAGAATTGGAAGATGACGCCGACATTCCGGCCCCGCCACTCGGCCAGCTTGCCTTCCTTGAGGTTCTGGATTGCGGTGTCGCCGATCAGGATTTCGCCGGAGGTCGGCCGGTCAATCCCGGTGATCATGTTGATCAGTGTGGATTTGCCGCTGCCCGATTTGCCGATGACCGCGACGAATTCGCCGCCATCCACCTCCAGGTCAATGCCCTTGAGCGCGGTGAACGCGCCGGCTGCGCTTTTGTAAGTCTTGACGACGTTGTGCAATTCGATGAGATGGTCGTTGCCATGCTGATAGTGGCCGTTCCGCGGCCCTTTGCCGTTCCGCGGCTGGTTCCCGAACATCGTACCCTCCTGCTGCCCCACCAAACGATCGGTTCGTTGTACAATACGCATTCCGCGCGAGTTGGGTTTCTCTTCACCCGATCCCGTAGCATAGCCCCTCGTGGGC
>CAZYHE010000405.1:0-4793 GCA_964647225.1 uncultured Anaerolineales bacterium | reverse complement strand
TTCCTGACCAACAGGGCAAGGGCAACCGGGTCAGCTTTATCGCAGTGTTCGCGGGCCGTCCGTGCCCATGCTGCGCAGGCCGCCCGCCACGGCGAGTCTCGCGTGTAACCGTCAGCCACTTCCACCGACAAACGCAACTATACCGCCGATGGGCGCAAATGTCAAGCGCCAAATTATGCCAACAATCCCGGAGACACCCCCATGCCGGGCCGCGCCGCGACGATTTGCCTCGTTTCGCCCGGCGCGGCCGTGACTTATTGGCGTGATTCAGCAGGAGACTGCTCACCTGCACTGCACCTGTCGGTGTGTACAGGTGCAAGTGTCGCAAACGACGCTCGCAGTGACGCGGCGTCCGCCCTCACTCACTCCGCCGCGCGGCCTTCGAGTGCTTCAGCGGCAGCGGGTCAATCGGCTCGGCCGGGTCGGGCATCGGCGGATAATCGGGCAGTTCCAGCCCATGCACCAGTTCGTCAATCCGCACGGCCCGGCCCCACTCCAGCGAGCGATTCCCCGCGATGCCGGTCAGGATGGACCACGCGCCCCCGCGCTGATCGGATGCGCGCAGATACTTGTCGGGCTTGGTCGCCGGGTCGAACAGCACGCCGAGCATCACCGGGTCGGCGCCGCCGTGGCCGCCCTCGGCCTGCCAGATGTCCACCTCGTAGGGCGACTGGAAGTGCGGGAAGATGCGGATGCGCGTGCCTTCCGGCTTCAGCTCGCCCGGAACCGTGCCGTCGCCGCTGATGTAGACCGTCTCCTGCGCCACGTGCTCGATCCGCCCCTTCGTCCCGGTGATGGAAACAGTGTAGCCCTCCCACGGGCTGAACGCGTGCAGCGAGTAGCTCATCGTCGCGCCGCCCCGGTAGCGTACCGCTAGGTGCATCGTGTCCTCGATATCAATGTCTTTGCTGAAGACGCAGCGATCCCGGAAGTAGCCGTCGAACTGCTCGTTCTTGAGATAGGTCTCGACCAGCCGGGGATAGGCGCGCAGGTCGAGGTGGAACGGGCATTTCGCAGCTTCGGCGCAATCGAGGCAGCGTTCGCCGCGCTGGGTGAAACCGTAGCGGTCGGCGATCTCCGGCCGGTAGAAGTTGCGCGCGCCCTCGGCATAGACGCGCTCCGGCACGTCCGACAGCCACCAGTTGATCAGATCGAAGTGATGCGTGGCCTTATGCACCAGCAGCCCGCCGGAGTTGGCCTTGTTGCGGTGCCAGCGGCGGAAGTAGTCGGCGCCGTGGCGGGTGTCGAGCACCCAGTGGAAATCCACCGAGACGACGTTCCCGATGACGCCCGACATCAGCAGATCCTTCATCTGGGTGCGCGGGGGCGAGTAGCGATAGTTGAAGGTGACGGTACACTTGCGCCCCGTGCGCTTCTGGGTGTCAATGATCCGCTGGGCCTTGTGCTCGTCGGTCGTCATCGGCTTCTCGGTCATCACGTCGCACCCCAGCTCCATCGCCCGGCAGATGTACTGGTCGTGCGTGGCGTCCTTCGAGGTGACGATCACGGTGTCGGGCTGCGTCTCCGCGATCATGCGGTCGAACTCAGTGTCGAGGTAGACCGGCACTTCGAGATCGCGGCCCGCGGCCCAATCGGCCCGCGTGCGCAGCCGGCCCAGGTTGTTGTCGCACAGCCCCACCAGCTCGGCGTGCTCCCGATAATGCTCGGCGACTGCGAACGAGTACATCATCGAGCGGTCGCCGACGCCCACTTGTGCGTAACGCTTCTTTGTCATGGGAAGATTGCTCCTGTCTTTGTTTGGTCATCCGTCCGGGCATCGGTTGAAACCGACGCCTGATACGAAAAACCCGTTGAAACGGGTTGACGCCTGCACCGCCCCGGAACCCGTTTATGAGAATTAAGAAAATAATCCGGTAATCGCCTTCTCCGGCGCGTTGTTCGTTAACCTGGGCCGCCCGGCGATGAATCGTCCGGGCTACCACGCGGCGCCCCGTAAACGGGGCTAGATCCGTGCCGGCGCGCCGTCCAGCCCGGTTGACCGGGCGCTGCTTGGTAGCACGAGCCATTCATGGTCGTGCGGGCGTCAGCTACGGGACGCCTCGCCCATTACCGGAATAAATTCTTAACGTTCATCAACGGGTTTGGCATGTCAGCCGCCGAATTCATTCGGCGCACATCATTCGACGCGCGGCCGCGCCAGCAACTCCGGCGCGTCGCTGCAAATGCCATCCACGCCGGCGCGGGCCAGCCCGGCGATCTCCTCGGGCCGCTCCTCGTGCCAGCAGACGATGCCCAGACCGGCCCCGCGCACGCGGCCGACCCACTCGGGCGTCAGCAGGCGGCTGGGGTTGGGGAAACGCTCCCAGCAGGGATGGACGAAGTTGGCGCCCACCGCCTGCGCCTGCTTGACGGGGTCCACGCCCAGGCTGCTGAAAAGGACCGACGTGGCGACTTCCGGCAGCGCCGCTTTGACCTCGGCCAACCAATCGGGCCGGAACGAGCCGACGATGCAGTGGCCGGCGAACTTCTTCTCGCGCAGCGTCGCCAGCACGCCGGGGATCGTCCCGCCATCCTTCAGCTCGATGTACGCGCCAAGCTGCTCGGCCTGGCAGACGTCCACCGCCTGGGCGAAGGTGGGGATGCGCTCCCCCGCGCCCAGGTCAATCTGCCGCAGCTCGGCCAGCGTGCTGCGTTGGATCGGCCAGTAGCGGCCGTCGCCATCGCGCAGATGCGCATCGTGGGCGAGGACGACCTGCCGGTCGGCGGTGCGCTGCACGTCAATCTCGACCATGTCCGCGCCGAGCGCCGCAGCCCGGCGGATACCCAGCAGCGTATTGTCGGGCGCATGGGCGGCCGCGCCGCGGTGGCCGACGCGCAGGAAACGATAGGCGGACGGCGGGATCTCGGCGGCCAGCCGGTCGAGGATCGCGTTCACCCGCCGCGGCATCCACTCGCACAGCGCGGGCCAGGGGACGAGCATCTCCGGCCCGATGGGGAAGCGCTGCGAGAAGTCCCAGGATGGCTCGAAGCCGCGGCCGGCCAGGTAGGTGTGCGCCAGCCGATGCGCCAGCGGCGTCCCGGCCACCTGATCCGCGATGTACGGGGCCAGCAACACTCCGCCGACGCCGGCCAGCGTGCTCGTCTCCGAGCGTTTGAACTCTGCCCGGCGCTCCCGGAACCATTCGGGCGTGGGCGCAAACGCGTGCTTCCCCGGCTCGGAGAAGAGGAGGATGTGATCGCCATCCAGCGCCAGCCGGCCGGCCAGCCGCATGTCGTGCTGCCCGCCGTGCCAGCTCGCCTCGCCGCGCACGACGCGGCCCGCGGCATCCACATAGACCCACGCGTGCTCCAGCTCGTACAGGTGGCCGATGTCCCAATCCCACCAGATCGCGTACTCGATGGCGAGCGCCGCGGGCGGCTGCCCGCCCCTTGTCAGTTCGATCTTGTGACCGCGCTGAAACGATGGGGAGACGCCGCTCTCCCGAAAGATCGTGTATCCGGCGGCCAGCGGCAGGAACGGCTCGTGGGCGTCGAAGCGAAGGATCGGCGCGTAGCGCGCGGCCAGGCCGCGCGCGGCGTCATCCTGCGGTGTGGTCAGCAGCGCGGCGAGCAGCGGATCATCCGCCGCGTTGCCCTGGGCAGTCAATCCCGTCAATGTCTTGCTCCTCGATGATATCGTTCCTATTCTACCAGACTCTATGATGCCGGTGCAAAACTCCAGCCCAGGTTATGGTATAATCAGGCAGGTTTGATCTTGCCCCATCGGACATCTCGCATCGGAGGAATCACCATGCAATACCGCACTTTTGGCCGGCTCGACTGGCGGGTCTCTGCGCTCGGCTTCGGCTGTGCGCGTTTCCCAACCGTCAACGGCAAGGAGTTCGACCCAGAAATCAACGAAGCGGAAGCGATCGCCATGCTGCGCTACGCCATTGATCGCGGCGTCAACTATGTGGACACGGCCGCGATCTATCACGGCGGCAACAGCGAGACCGTGGTCGGCCGGGCGCTGCAGGATGGCTACCGCGCCAAGGTCCGGCTCGCCGACAAGTGCCCGATCTGGCTGTTGCAGAGCGGCGACGACTTCGACCGGATGCTGGACGGCCAGCTCGCCAAGCTCCAGACACCACACATTGACTTCTACCTGATGCATGGGCTGGACACCAAACATTGGGCCAAGGTGCGGGAGCTTGATCTGCTGGCGCGCGCCGAGGCCGCGCTGGCCGACGGCCGGATCGGCTGTCTGGGCTTCTCGTTCCACGACAAGTTCGAGGTGTTCCAGGAGATCATAGACGGTTACGGCGGCTGGACCTTCTGCCAGTTCATCTTCAATTTCCTGGACACCGAGAAGGAAGCCGGGGTGCGCGGGCTGGCGTATGCCGCGTCGAAAGGCCTGGCTGTCGTGGTGATGGAGCCGGTGCAGGGCGGCAAGATCGCGCAGCCGCCGCCCGCGGTCCAGGAGGTCTGGCACAGCGCGGCAGGCGGACACGCGCCCGCGGCGCTGGCGTTGCAGTGGGTGTGGGATCACCCCGAAGTCGCGGTCGCGCTGAGCGGGATGAGCACGATGCAGCAGGTGGTGGAGAATGTCGCCGGCGCAGAACAATCAGCCGCCGAGCGCCTCACCGCGGACGAGCTGGCGCTGCTCGGCCGCGTGCGCGAAGCGTACCGGGGCCTGGCGTGAGCATCGCCGAGGTGTGGCGCAAGATGGCATCTTGCGCCACACTGGAGTTTCCACAAGGACGCATGAGGTCATGCACGTCGAACATTCCAACCCCGCGCCGGTGCGCGCCCGCGGGTTCGTCGCGCGCTATCGCCATCTGTGGGATCTGCTG
>CAZYHE010000404.1:0-4795 GCA_964647225.1 uncultured Anaerolineales bacterium | reverse complement strand
ATCACGGCTTTCCTGCGCAGCATCGAGGCCGATATCTTGTTGCGCCATGTGCCGTGCTGGCGCGCACAACCGGATGGCGTGGGCGTGACCGAGGCCAAAGACGGCCGCTGGACGGTGCATACCATCGAGACGCCGCTCGGTCAGTTGACCGAGCGCAGCGAACACCACCCCGGCGCGGAGACGGCCTACATCACCGAGTACTACATCAAGACGCCGGACGACTACGCGGCCGCCTGCCATTGGCTGACCCATCAGAACCCCGTCGCCGACTACGCCGCCACGCAGCGCGCGATAGATGAGGCAGGGGAGGAGGGTCTCGTCACCGTGGATGCCGGCTCGCCGCCGCTGACCGCCTTCTTTCGCTTCTTGCCCCAGGAGCAAGTCTCCTTCGAGTTCTACGACCACCCGGAGCGGCTGGACCGGCTGGCCGAGGCCGCGCACGCATACACCTTCGCCCAGGCGCTGGTTGCGGCCGCGTCGCCGGCCGAGGTGGTGGTCGCCTATGCCGCGGACATCACGACGCGGCTGGTGTCGCCGAAGATGTTCGAGCGCTACGCGCTGCCCTTCCTCCAGGAGACCGCACGGGTCTTGCACGCGGCCGGGAAGATCTTCGTGTTGCACACTTGCGGCGACGTGCGCGCCCTGCTGCCGATGATGCGGCGCTCCGGAATTGATGCGATTGACTCGCTCAGCGAGCCGCCGCTGGGCAACACGCCGTTCGAGATGGCGATGGCGGAGCTTGGCGAGGGGGTCTGCCTGATCGGCGGCGTCAGCCCCATCGTGCTGGCGAACGGCACGCCCGACGATGTGCGGACGCATGTGCTCGACCTGTTTGGCCGCGTTCCTTCGGGCCGTAACCTGCTCCTTTGCACCAGCGACGCGACGGCCTACGCGACACCGGTGGAGAACCTGTGCGCCGTCTCGAAATTGGTGCGCGAATATTCCCTGGGATGATGTTTGACCCCTACTGGATCATGGTTTGTTCTAACGCAAAGACGCAGAGGCGCAAAGATAGAGCGGATTCTCTTGGCGTTCTTAGCGGCTTTGCGTGGGATTTGTGCATTCTCGGAGGATCTACATGGCCAACATCGGCATCGGTTTGATCGGCTGCGGCGGCATGGGCCGGCATGTCGCCCGGCTCCTGCAGAATCACGACCCGCGCCTCGAAATCCGCGCATTGTGCGACCCGGATCCGCGCTCCATCGCGGCCAGCCTGGCCGACCTTAACCCGGCCGCGCGCGTAGTCGAGGATCATCGCGACCTCTCGCGAGCGCCCGACATTGATTGGGTGATGATCGCGTCGTGGAATTGCTGCCATCGGGATCATGTCGTCGGCGCGTTCGAGGCGGGCAAGGATGTCTTCTGTCAGAAGCCACTGGCGACCAGCCTCGCCGATTGCCTGGCCATGCGCGAGGCGTGGCAGGCCAGCGGCCGCATGTTCATCCTCGGCTTCTCGCTGCGCTACGCGGCGCACTACCGGAAGATCAAAGAGCTGCTGGATGGGGGTGTCGTGGGCCGGATCGTCAGCATGGAGTTCAACGAGACGTTGGACTTCAACCACGGCGGCTACATCATGGGTGACTGGCGCCGCTTGCAGCAATACTCCGGGACGCATCTGCTCGAAAAGTGCTGCCACGACATTGACCTGGTCAACTGGATCACGGGCAGCCTGGCGGGTCGCGTGGCCTCCTTCGGCGGGCTGAGCTTCTTTACGCCGGAGAATGAGCATCACATCGCGCGCCTGGGCCAGAACGAGCGGGGCCAGGACGCCTATCGCACCTGGCCGGGGTTGATCAACCTGAACCCGTTTACGTCTGACAAGGATATCGTGGACAACCAGGTCGCCATCGTCGAGTACCTCAACGGCGTGCGCGCTACTTTTCACACCAACTGCAACGCGGGCATCCCGGAGCGCCGGATGTACATCCTCGGCACCGAGGGCGCGCTGCGCGCCGATCTCTATGCCCGGACGATCCAGGTCAAGCGGATCGGGTTCGGGACGACCATCGAGGATGTGCCGGTACATGCGACCGGCAGCCACGGCGGCGGCGATAACTTCCTGACGCAAGAGTTGACGGCCAGCATGTTGGAACGTGCGCCCGGCACCGTCGGCATGACCGATGGGATCACCTCCGCGGTCACCTGCTTCGCCATTGATGAGGCGCTGAACACCGGCCGCGTGGTGGACGTGCGGCCGTATTGGGCGCAGGCCGGCGTGCCCATCGCTTGACAGATTCAGGATGTTCGGTGACGTAGCGCAAGATGCCATCTTGCGCTACGTCTCAAATGTGATGGCTGCTTGTTTGCCTCGCGCCCAACTCCGTGTCATAATCTCCTTTGTGTTTTGTCCGCGTCCTCCGCGTAATCCGCGTAGTCCGCGTCCCGATTCTCTGCAGGAGACCCATGACCCAAGCCCTCCAGGAGCCAACCGAACGCGTCACCCTGGCCTTCCAACTCCAACTCGGACTGGCGAGCGCCAGCGCGCTGCTGGCGATCATGGTCGTTTTGTCTGTCCTGCTCCCGGTTCAGGTGGCGCAGGTGGCGCCTGAGCGTTCGGCGACCAATCTGGCGGTGGTGCTACCGGTGGGCGCGCTCGGCGCGCTGCTCGGCAACCCGCTCGGCGGCGCGCTGAGCGACCGCACAACCTCGCGCTTTGGCCGGCGGCGGCCCTGGATCGTGATCGGCGCGCTCGCCACATCTGGGGGGTTGCTGATCCTGGCGCACAGCCCCGCCCTGGCCGGGCTGGCCCTCGGCTGGTTCCTCGTGCAGTTCTTCGGCAACGTGCTGTTGGCCGCGTATGGGGCGATCATCCCCGACCGGGTGCCGGTTCACCAGCGCGGGGCCACGCAGGCGATCCTCGGGCTCCTCTCGCCGCTGGTGATGATCGCCGGCGCGTATTACCTGGGCCGGGTCGTGGACTTCCGCGCCGGTTACTACCCGGTCATCGCCATCTTGATCGCCTGTAACGCGTTCTTCGTGTGGCGCTACCGCGAACCGCGGCTGCCGCCCGGCTCGGCGCCGCCGTTCCGGTTGGCTGCGTTCCTGGCCTCCTTCTGGATCAGTCCGCGCCGCCAGCCGGACTTTGCCGGGGCTTGGCTCGCCTGGCTGTTCCTTTGGGCCGGTTACGCGCTGGGGACGGGCGGCTTCCTCTTCCTCTATGTGCAGAATGTGACCGGCTACGCCGCGCTCTACCCCGGCCATGCCGTGCAAGAGGCGATGTCGCAGATCCAGATCGCGCAGACCGCGGTCGGCGTGCCGTTGATGATGTTGGCCGCCGTGCTGTCCGACCGGCTGCAGCGGCGCAAGGCGTTCATCGCGGCCGGTGGGCTGCTCGTGATCGCCGGGCTGATCGGGTTGGCCGTTTCCCCGGCCTGGCGCATCGTCCTGATCGCCAGCACGGTCATCGGCGTCGGCTTTCGGATCTTCTACAGCCTGGGTCAGGCGCTGGCGACGGAGATTCTGCCATCGGCCGCCAGCCGGGGCAAGGACCTGGGCGTGCTCAACATCGCCTCGACCGTGCCGCAGATCATCCTCCCCGGCATCGGCGCGGCGCTGCTGAACGCGCTGGGCCTCGGCTCGCCGGCGGGTTACGCGATGCTGTTCGGGGCCGGCGCGCTCAGCACCGCGTTGGGGATCGTGCTGGTGCAACGCATCCGCGGTGTCCGCTGAGACCGCGCATGCCACGTCATTGCGAGGCCCGTTGTTTGGGCCGAAGCAATCCCCCCCCTTGGCGGATGAGATTGTTTCGCAAAAACCGCTCGCAATGACCATGTCCGAAGGATCGAACGAGGTAAATTGAGATGATGAACCCACTTCCCCACGGCCTCTGGCCGGTGATGCTGACCCCCTTCCGGGATGACGGCGCGTTGGATCTGCCCGGCCTGGATGCGCTCGTTGATTGGTATCTTGACGCGGGCAGCGCCGGACTTTTCACGGTCGCGGCCTCCAGCGAGATGTACGAGATGAACGATGAAGAGCGGTTGACCGTGGCGCGCCGCGTGGTCCGCCGCGCGGATGGGCGGGCGCCGGTCGTCGCGTCGGCCACGTTCGGCGGCGCGCTCGAGGGCCAGGCCGATTTCATGAAGCGCATGGCCGAGACCGGCGTGGCGGCGGTCATCATCCTGCCGTGCCAGATCGTCGCGCCCGACGAGGATGACGTGATCTTGCAGCGCCGGATCGAGCGGCTGATGGTGCTCACCGATCCGCTGCCGCTCGGCGTCTACGAATGCCCGCGGCCCTACCATCGCCTCTTCACGCCGGAACTGTTGGCCTGGGTGGCGCAGAGCGGCCGGTTCCGCTACTTCAAGGACACCTGCCGGGACATCGCGGTCATCCGGGCCAAGCTGGCCGCGATAGGAGATGCCGGGCTGGGGCTTTACAACGCGCACACGCAAAGCGCGCTCGCCTCGCTGCAGGCCGGTGCGGCCGGCATCTCCCCGATCGCCGGCAATTACTATGCCGCGCTGTACCCCTGGCTGTGCGCCCACTATGCCAGCCACCCGGCGCTGGCCGCTGAACTCCAGGCCGGCCTGACGGAGATGGAGCGGATCGCCTCGAACAAGTATCCGGCCGCCGCCAAGCTCTATCTCGCTCGGCTGGGCCTGCCCATCACCAGCTTTTGCCGCGTGCCGGTCGCGCCGATCACGGAGGCGGATGTGGTGCAGTTGGCGGTGCTGCGGGGGAGAGTGCAGGGGTGGGTGGAGAAGTTGCAAATCGGTAGATTGGTAGATTGGTAGATTGGTAAATTGGTAAGTCGGCAAATCAGCAAATGACGAATGGCGAATACGCAATACGC
>CAZYHE010000403.1:830-4796 GCA_964647225.1 uncultured Anaerolineales bacterium | reverse complement strand
GCCGCTGGGGCCGACGAGCGCGACCAGTTGGCCCGGCTCGACGGCGAAGGAGACATCACGTAGCGCCCAGCGAACCTCACCCCGCTCCGGCGCTTCATGCTCCGTGGCCGCACGGGCGCCGCCCCGCGCCGGCGACACGTTGAGTTTGCCTTCCTCCTGCGACAGTGGCGGCGGGTTGCTGCCCCCGCGCCACCCGAAGCGCGCTACCTCGGCCAGGCCGGCTGCGGCTGCGCCGGGCGCGTCTTCGCCAGGCTGATAGCTGAACGAGACCCCCTCGAAGCGCACGTGGCCCCAGGCCCCTTCCAGGCGCTTGGCGTCGAGCCGTTCCGCGATCTCGACCGGCAGATCAAGCACCTCGAACACCCGCTCGAAGCTGACCATCGAGGTGGCGAAATCCATCCGGGCATTGCTGAGGGCCGAGAGCGGGCCGTAGAGCATCCCCAGGTAGGCGGTGAACGCGACGATCATGCCGACCGTGAAGCCGGCTTCGTCCATCACCAGCAGGCCGCCGATGAAGAAGACCAACGCCGCGCCCACCGCGCTGACTAGGCTGACCAGCAGAAAGAACCAGCGCATGAGGAACGCCTGCCGGACGCCGGCGTGGCGCACGCGCCAGGCGCGCTGGCTGAAGCGCCCCACCTCGTCGCCGATGCGGCCAAAAAGCTTCACCAGCAGCGCGCCGCTGACGTTCAGCGTCTCGTTCATCATGGCGTTCATTTCGCTGTTGAGCGTCATCTGCTCCCGCACGACCGCGCGCACGCGGCGGCCGAGGAGCCGCGCCGGGATCAGGAAGAGCGGCAGCACCGCCACTGCCAGGAGCGTCAGCCGCCATTCCAGCCGGAGCATGATCGTCAGCGTCATCGCCAGGGTGACGAGGTTGGTGATGAGATCCACGATGGTGCCGGTGACGGCCCGCTGCGCGCCGCCCACGTCGTTGTTGAGCCGCGACATCAGCTCGCCGGTCTTGGTGTTGGTGAAGAAGCGCAGCGACATGCGCTGCAGGTGGCTGTAGAGCGCCACGCGCAGATCGAAGATCACCCCTTCGCCGATGGCCGCGCCGAAGTAGCGTTGCGCCACGCCGAGCAGACCGGTCGCCAGGGGGACGGCGATGATCCCCAGCGCGAGGGTCGCCAGCAAACGGCGGTCACCCTGGGGGATGGCCGTGTCAATCAGGGTGCGCGTCAGCAGCGGCGGGATCAGGTTCAGCCCGCTGATGACCAGGATCACGCCGAGCATCACCGCGATGCCGGCCGCGTAGGGCCGGCCATAGGTCGCCGCGCGACGGATCAATGCCCAACTGACTTCGGGCCGATCTTGTTTTTCGTCGTAACGGATAAAGGACCACCAACCGCCGTCGTGCATGGGGTTATCTCGCTTCGTTCAGGATACCTCTAAGCATAGTATAAGTGGGGCCTGTGTCAAAATGGCAGGGGGTATACTCGAATCGGTCAAGCAGAGTGTTCCTGTGACTAGAACGCTATCGCACGCACGCGCTTCACTGCGACATCCTCCAGCAGGATGGTTGCGCTCTGTGGCCCATCCAAGAACAACGGATAACGATTGAGAAAATCACGACCAAGCACGACATCTGTGCCGTTTGGATCGGCAATGACCCGAATGCCGGGTGATGAGACCAAGCCGCAGTAGATGTCAATGAAATACAGCGCCACAGCCTGCCGGGCACCGGTGATGCTAATCAGCCAACCTGGCGCGGTTTCTTCAGCACCCAAAGCATCCAGATGCGCCAAGGGTACGACAGTCGCATCAGAACCCGTGTCAATGATTGCCAGGAAAGGGTCGACGAACCGATCGGTGATTGAAGAATGCAGCCGGACCTCCAATACTGGCACCGGTGGTCGAAGGTCAGTGCGGTAAGCTATCCTCATAGGTCTATCCGCCTGCTCAATCGCCTGAACTCTTGCTCGGGTTGCGTGCTCACCTCAACGATCAAGATGGGCGTATCACCGTATTGCTGACGCAGCCGTGCATACAGCTCACCGCCGTCCAGATCACTATCGAGGACCCGGCCCGCCAACATTCCCACAAATTGGCCGCGATACTGGGCGGCCAACTGCGCATGTTGATCCTGGTAACGAAGCATCTCCTCCATCAACTGCTGGTGGCGTTGCTTACGCAAGTACTCAGTCACGAGATCCTCTACGATCGTCTCAATCGAGGACTGCTGCTGATCTGCCAGAACTTGCAAGGGGTTGACCAACCTCGCAGGCAACTCGATCACGGTTGTGGTCATGGTTATCACTCCTCGCCGATAGACGGACAACGAACTAACTCCGAAACGATTGTACCACAGTCGCTTACCTTCAACAACCAGATATTCAATCCGGTAGTGCATCAAAGGCAACCCGATGCGCGCCACTCTGACGAATTGCGGCAGTATGGTATAATGTGGTTCACAACCGTACCGAATAAGATGGGTGGATTCTATATGACTTCACACACAAATCGCCCCCGCAAGCGCGGCCATGCGCTGCTCTGGGGGCTGATCCTGCTGATTTTCCTGGCCGAACTGATCGGGGCCGCCGCGGTGGCGCTTTGGTACACAGGCGACACGATCTTGCCGGGCGTGCAGGCGCTGGGCCTGGATTTGAGCGGGATGCCGCGGGGTGAAGCCGGGCTGGCGCTGGTCAAGGCCTGGCAGGCAAAGACGATCACCGTGCAGGCCGGCTCCAAGAATTGGCCGCTGCCCGTGACGCAGTTGGGCTATCAACTCGACGCGGGCCGGATGGCGCAGTTCGCCTATGAGCAGGGCCGCACCCCGGCCACGCTGATCGCGCTGGCGCGGCGGCAGGCCCCTGCAGCCATCGCGCCGATTTGGAAGCTCGACTCGAACGTCGCGGTGGCGACGCTGCGGCCATTGGTGGCGCCATTGGAGATACCGGCGCTCGATGCCGCGGTGCGCATCACCGGCACGCAAGTCCTGGAGACCCCCTCGGCGGTGGGCCAGGCGGTGGATCTGGCCGGCGGGATCGCCGACCTGGAGCAGCACGCGAGCCAGGTGCTGGCCGATGGCCGGCTCGCCCTGACCGTGACGCCGCTCCGGCCGCAAGTGATCGAGTTGGGCGCGGCGGCCGAACAGGCCCGGCAACTGCTCGCGGGCGCGATCACGATCCGCCTGTACGATCCGCTGAACGATCAACGGCTCACCTGGCAGGTGACGCCGGCCGAGATCGGGGAGACGCTCGCCTTGCAGATTCCGCCGGGCAACCCCGCGGCGGCGAACTGGGCCGTGGACGAGACGCGGCTCAAGGAGTTGTTGCGGCGCAAAGCCGAAACGCTGACCGGGGGCCAAACGATCAACCCGCAGGAGGCGCTGCCGCTCCTGACGAAGACGATCATGGGGCCGCGCGGTGAGATCAAGCTGCGCGTGTACCATGACGCCAAAGAGCACCTCGTCAAGCCCGGCGAAACCCTCTCCCGCATCGCGGATGACTACGGCATCCCCTACCCGTGGATCCAACAGACCAACTCCGGCCTGGGTGACAACCTGCGCTCCGGCCAGACGATCCTGATCCCTTCGCAAGACGAGATGATCCCGCTGCCGCCGGTGGAAAACAAGCGGATCATCGTCAGCATCAAAGATCAGAAGATGCAGGCCTTCGAGAACGGCAAGGTCAAGTGGGATTGGGTCATCAGCACCGGCATCGCATCCAGCCCCACCTCGCCGGGCGTCTTCCAGGTGCAATCACGCGATCCGAACGCCTACGCCAACAACTGGGATCTCTGGATGCCCTGGTTCGTCGGCTTCTACCGGCCGGTGCCGACTTCCGACTTTATGAACGGCTTCCACGGCTTCCCCAAGCGCGGCGGCACCCTGCTCCTCTGGACGAATAGCCTGGGCAAGCCGGCTACGTATGGCTGCGTGCTGACCACGACGGAGAATGCCAAGCTGCTGTATGATTGGGCGGAGGATGGGGTGATCGTGGAGGTGCGGAGGTAATAGGCGAC
>CAZYHE010000403.1:0-820 GCA_964647225.1 uncultured Anaerolineales bacterium | reverse complement strand
GCTTCCGCAAGCGCCTGGCACGTCCCATTGTATGTTATTCGAACATGACCGCGGCGGTCATGTTCCAGCGCAGCCGGGCGTCGGCCTGGAGTGGCCGGATCACAGCCGTGTAGTTGATATCGCCCCGCAAATCTTTGCCGACCGAGCTGACGCGCACCACCTCGCCCCGCAGCTCCAGCCCAGACACCGCGTCGAGGCCGATCAGCACCGTGTCGCCGGGCTGCACCTGAACCACGCCCAGTTCGGTCAGATCGGTGGTCTCCACCAGCCAGGACGAGAAATCAGCCAGCGTCACGACCGCCACGCCGGGCGCAGCCTGTTCGCCGGGGAGGATATTCAGCTCGGCAATCGTGCCCGCGAAGGGTGCCCGCAGCTCAGTTTCCGCCAGGGCCGCCCGTGCCTGATCGAGAGTGGCCTGCGCGGCCGCCACATCGGCCTCGGCCGCCGCGATCTCCTCGGCGCGCGCGCCCTCCTGGACGAGCGCCAACTGCGCGGTCGCCCGGCGCACCTCAGCCTCGGCCGCGGCGATCTCCGCCGGCCGGGCCGCCGACTTCAGCGCATCGAGCTGCGCCTGCGCCTGGCTCACCCGCGCCTGCGCACCGGACAGATCGGCGTTCGTCGCGCCGGCCTCCAGGTCGGCCAGCCGGGCCTGCGCCGCATTGTACGCGTTGGTCGCCTGCTGGAGTTGCACCGACTGCGGCATGGCGCCGATGTCGGGGTTGCCCCGTACCTTGTCGTAGGCCGCCTGCGCTTGCTGCACGACCGCGCCGGCGTTCAGCAGTTCGGTGCGGGCCGCGATCAACTGACCGGAGCCGGCACC
>CAZYHE010000402.1:0-4798 GCA_964647225.1 uncultured Anaerolineales bacterium | reverse complement strand
GTAACGCGATCGCAGTGGTTTGACAAACAGACGCGCATGCACACGGAACAGCTTGTGAGGAAGCCAACGGTTCCGAACCGCCGGCCTCCCCACTTCATCCTCCCCCCGGCCCCGGCGCTTCCCCCGGCAACTCCGGCTCCCCCGGCGGCGCCTTGTCAGGCTCATCGGCCTCCGACTCGGCGTCTCGTTCATCCTCCGCCTTCTGGTCGGATTTCTTCTCCTGGCCGTTGGTTTGGCCGTTGTTCTTGGGTGTCTGGCCGAACTGCTGGAGCTTTTCGGCGAGGCTGCGGAGCTGGCGATCCACCCGGCCGTTGACGGTGTCGGGCGAGTAGACGCCGTCGGAGTCGCGCGCGCCGGCCGGGACGCCCGTCAGGATCTCGATCCCTTCGTCTATCGTCCGCACGGGATACAAGTGGAACCGGCCCGCGGCGACCGCCTCGGCCACCTCCTCGCGTAGCATCAGGTGCGGTACGTTCGTGGCGGGCAGGATCACCCCCTGCTCGCCGGTCAACCCGCCCGGCATGGCGCGGCACACGTCGAAGAACCCTTCGATCTTCAGCGTCGCGCCGCCGATCGCCTGGACTTCGCCCCATTGGTTCACCGAGCCGGTCACGGCGATCCCCTGCTTGATCGGCAGATCGGCCAGGCTGGAGAGCAGCGCGTAAAGCTCGGTCGAGGAGGCGCTGTCGCCATCTATCCCGTCGTAGGATTGCTCGAACGCGATGCTGGCCGACAGGCTGAGCGGCTTGTCCTGCGCATACCGGCCGCCGAGGAACCCGGAAAGGATGAGGATGCCCTTGTCGTGGGTGCGGCCGCTGAGCCGGGCCTCCCGCTCGATGTTGATCACCCCGCCGCGGCCCTGGAAGGTGCGGGCGGTGATGCGCGAGGGCCGGCCAAAGGCGTAATCGCCCAGCTCGAGCACGGCCAAGCCGTTCACCTGACCGATGACCGCGCCGCGCACGTCAATCATGATCGTCCCGTCGGTGATCGCCTCGCGCAGGCGCTCCTCGAACTGGTTCGAGCGGTAGATGCGCTCCCCAATCGCCTTCGCCACATCCTCGGCCGTCACCTGCGACCGGCCCGCGCGGCCGGCCCAGAAGGACGCCTCGCGCACGACGTCGTTCACGTGGGCGAAGCGCGTGGTCAGCTTGCGCTGATCTTCGACCAGCCGGCCCGCGTATTCGATCACCCGGCCCACCGCGCCGATGTCGAAATGGAGCAGCCCCTCGTCCTCCACGCGGTTGCGGATGAACTGGGCGATGCGCAGCTCGTTCTCGCCGGTCCAGCCCATCTCGACGGCAAAATCAGCGCGCACCTTGAACAGCTTCTCGAACTGCTCATCATAGGCGTAGAGGAAGTAATAGGTCTCGGCGTCGCCGATGAGCACGACCTTGACTTCGAGCGGGATCGGTTCCGGGGTGAGCGTGGCGGCCACCAGCACGCCGGTCTGGAACCCCTCCTCGATGCGGATGCGGTGATTGCGCAGCGCCTGTTTGAGCGCCTCCCACGCCAACGGTTGGCGGAGCAGGACGCGCGCGTCGAGCACCAGGTAGCCGCCGTTGGCCCGGTGGAGCGCGCCGGCCTTCACATGGCGGTAGTCGCTGACCAACGTGCCGAACTCGGCGCGCATCTCGACGCGGCCGACCAGGTTGGCGTAGGTGGGGTTCGTCTCTTCGATCACCGGCGCGCCGGCCAGGTCGTGGTTGTCCACGATCACGTTGAGGCGGTATTGGTCGAACGGGGTGTCGGCGTTGGGATGCAGCCAGGGCGGCATGTCGCCTGCCTCTTCACCCTCCGCCGGCTCCGCGTTCGCGGGCATTGCGCTCAGCTTGACCTTGAAGTTGTCGGCGTGCTCCGCGATGTGTACCTGCACACCGGCCAGGTAGGCGAGCACATCGGGCCACGCCGCGTATTCCGCCGCCAGCTTTTCGAACAGGGGACGGATCGTCGTCGCGGCGATCTCCTGGTCGAGATTCGCCAGCCGGGCCTGCGCCGCCTCGGTGATCTCGGCTACCTGGCGCATGGTGCGTTCCAGCGCCTCTTGCAACGCCTGGCCGTGTTCGCTCAGCGCCTCTTTCTCCGCGTCTGACAGCGCGTCGAACTGCTCCTGGGTCATCGGTTGGCCGCCGCGGGCCGGCGCAATCCCCATGCCGGTGGGCATGTTCACCAGGGCAAAGCCCTGTTTGCGCACGATCGCATCCAGTTGGCGCAGGCGGTCTTCGCGCTGATCGGCCAGCTCGCGCGCCACGGCATTCCGATGCTCCGCGTACTGATCGCTGGCGAAGGTGCGGGGCAGCGCCTCAGCCAGGCCGGTCAACACGCCATCCACCTGATCCCGCAGCCGGCCGCCGCCGCCCGGCGGCAGGCGGACCGCCTTGGGGCGGTCGGGGGCCTTGAAGTCGTGGATGTAGCCCCAATCGGCCGGCGCAGGCCGGGTGGCAGCCCAGTCCTCCAGGAAATGGGTCAACGTGGTGGTTTTGCCGGCGCCGGCTGGCCCCATCGCAAAGATGTTGTAGCCGGGATAGGGCATCTCGATCCCGAACTCGATGGCGCGCGTGGCGCGCTCCTGGCCGATGATGCCTTCCAGTTCCGGCGCGTCGGCCGTGGTGGCAAAGGCGAAATGCGTCGTATCGCAACGGCGGCGCAACTCCGCCACCGTCAATTCACGTGGGGTCATGGGCTGCTCCGATCCTCACCTGTTTACGATTTCATCCCGGCTCTCTTTGATCGCGGCCACGACCGCCTCGATGTCCTGCCGCGTCAGGCCCGACGCGGAGGGCAGATAGAGGCCGCGCCGGCATAGATCTTCGGCCACAGGGTAGCGCTCCCCGCGGTACTGGTCGAAGTAGATCGGCTGGCAGTGCATCGGGATGAAGAAGGTGCGCGTCTCGACCCCGCGCCGCGCCAACGCCTGCCGCAGTTGGTCGCGCGTCAGGCCGAACTCCTGCTCCAGGACGATGCCGTACATCCAGAAGACGTTGGTGGCCCAGGTCGCTTCCGGCGGGGTGACGATGCCGGGGATCTGGCGCAGAAGTTGGGTGTAATACGCGCTGTTGGCCCGCCGCGCGGCCACGAATTTCTCCAGTTGTTCAGTCTGCGCGAGACCGATGGCTGCCTGGAGGTTGGTCATGCGGTAGTTGTACCCCAGGAATTTGTGCCAGAAGTGGCGCTCGGTGCTGAACGCGTGATCGCGCAGGTTCCACGCCAGCCGGGCCACATCTTCCCGGTTGGTCGTCACCATCCCGCCTTCGCCCGTCGTGATGATCTTGTTGCCGTAGAAGCTGAAACAGGCGGCGTCCCCCAGGCTGCCGGCCGGCCGGCCCTTGTACTGCGCGCCGTGCGCCTCGGCCGCATCTTCCAGGACGAAGAGGCCGTGCTTCTGCGCGACCGCGTTGAGCGCGTCCATGTCCACGGGGTGGCCGTAGGTATGCACCGGGATGATGGCCTTCGTGCGCGGGGTAATCTTGGCCTCGATTTGCGCCACGTCCATGTTCCAGGTCACCGGCTCGCTGTCCACCAGCACCGGCTTGACGCCCAGGTAGGTCACCGCGTTCGCGGTCGCGATCATGGTGAAGGTCGGGATGATCACCTCGTCGCCCGGCTCCAGCCCCAGCGTCGCCAGCGCCAGGTGCAGCGCCACGGTGCCGTTGGCGCAGGCCACGCCGTAGCGCGTGCCCATCTTCTCAGCAAACATCGCCTCGAAGCGATGGATGTAGCCGCCGGCCGATGAAATCCAGTTCGTTTCTACCGCTTCGGTGATGTACTTCAGTTCATTGCCGGCCAGCCACGGCTCGCAGACCGGGATGATCGGTCGGCGCACCGGCGCACCAAACTGCGGAATCGCGTTCCGCTGCGAAATTAAGATTGGCTCAGGCCCTGGGATGATCTCGCCCAGGTCGCCCATTTCTTCAAGTTTGAGTTCGCGAGGTTGTAACATGGAAGCTCCTGTTTCGTGTTGCGTATTTCGTATTGCGTATTACGTGTCGCCGCGTTTGTTATCGGCCGGCGGCTAACCGGAGGATGGTGACGACGTATTTCCAGCCGCGGCGCAGATAGCCGAGCATGTTCGTGGCGGTCTTCGATTCGCCGCTCAGCCGGGCGCCGCACACATAGGGGACCTCTTCGACGCGCAGCCCCAGCCGTTGCGCCCGCGCCAGCAGGTCAATGCAGTACTCGCCGTAATCGCCCTGGAGGGTGATCCGGTCGAACACCGCACGGCGGGCCGCGATGAAGCCGCTGGTGTAGTCTCGCACGCGCCAGCCCAAGAGCAGCGCGGCGAACAGGTTGATTGTCACCGAAAACGCCCGTGCAAGCAAACTGTGGCCCACGTCTTTCCCGCCCGGCACGTAGCGCGAGCCGACGGCCAGGTCGGCGCCGGCCTCCAGCCGCGCCAGCAGCGCGGGGATGGTCTCCGGCGGCATCGCCAGATCGCAGTCCATCCACGAGACCGCGTCGGTGTCGGCGGCCCGGATGCCGGCCCAGATGGCCGAGGTCAGCCCGCGCTCGGTCGTGCGGCGCAGCAGGTGGACGCGTGAATCACGCGCGGCGATTTCGGCGACCACCTGCCACGTGCCGTCCGGGGAGTCGTCGTCCACCACGAGCACTTGCACCGGCTCTCGCACGTGGCGCAAGATGCCATCAATGAGGAGCGGGATGTTGTCGCGCTCGTTGTAGGTGGGCAGGATGACGGTGAGCGAGAGTGTGTTGTTCATCAGGTTCATCTTGACATACTCATATCAGACACCGATTTATGAACGTTAAGAAAATAAACCGGTAATCGTCTTCTCCGGCGCGCTGT
>CAZYHE010000401.1:0-4803 GCA_964647225.1 uncultured Anaerolineales bacterium | reverse complement strand
CGATTGCTGAATGCCGATTCCACCGAAGCCACCCCAATCCCCAATCCCCAGTCCCCAATCTACTTCGTGCGCGACAACGGCGTCGGTTTCGACATGGCCTATGCGACCAAGCTCTTTGCCCCGTTCCAACGCCTGCACGGCGCGCAGGAGTTCCCTGGCACCGGCATCGGCCTGGTGACGGTGCAGCGCATCATCACCCGTCACGGCGGGCGCATCTGGCCCGAGGCCGCGGTAGACCAGGGCGCAACGTTCTATTTCACGTTGGGAGATCGTTGAACCGAAGAGCCGGTGATCTTGAAACTTCGCGTCTTTGCGCCTTCGTGGTAAACTAACGGACGACCTTTTGGAGCGATGCGATGAGCGAGAAAATCATCCTGCTGGTGGAAGACAACCCTGACGACGAGGAGTTGACCCTGCTCGCCCTCAAGGAGAGCAACATCCTCAACGAGGTGGTTGTCGCCCGCGACGGCGTCGAGGCGCTGGACTACCTCTTCGGCACGGGGAAATGGGCCGGCCGCGATCCGGCCCAACGGCCCCAGCTCGTGCTGCTCGATCTGAAGCTGCCCAAGCTAGGCGGGCTGGAAGTGCTGGAACGCCTGCGCGCCGACCCGCGCACCGAGCTGATCCCCGTGGTCGTGCTGACCTCGTCCAGCGAAGAAGAGGACGTGCTCGCAAGTTACCGGCTGCGTGCCAACAGCTACGTACGCAAACCGGTCGAGTTCCATCGCTTCGTGGATGCGGTGCGCCAATTGGGGCTTTACTGGCTGCTGCTGAACGAAGCGCCGCCGCCCAGACGCTAGATAGACCTTTGACGTCTCGGAGACCTCAAAGGTCTGCCCCCATTCGAGGAGTCGCTGCCATGCCGACACCCTTGCGCGTGCTGATCGTCGAGGATACGCCCGATGACGCGGAGCTGGTACTCATGCATCTCGCCGCCGAGGGCTTCCAGCCCGAATGGACGCGGGTGCAGACCGAGGCCGCCTACGCCGCGGCGCTCGACGCGGCGCCCGATCTGATCCTGGCCGACTGGTCACTGCCCCAGTTCAGCGGCCTGGCTGCGCTCCACAAAATGCAGGAACGCGAGCTGGACATCCCCTTCATCATCGTCTCTGGCAGCATCGGCGAAGAGGCCGCGGTGGCTGCGCTGCGCCAGGGCGCCCACGACTACGTGCTCAAGGACCGGCCCGCGCGGCTGGGACAGGCGGTGCGGCATGCGTTGCGCGAAAAGCAGGCCCGCGACGAACGCAAACACGCCGAGCAAAAAATCGCCGCCATGCTGCGCTTCCAGAACGAAATGCTGGATACACCGGCCATCTGGATTAACACGCTCGACACCACCGGAAACATCACATTCTGGAATCACGGGGCCGAGCGCATCTCCGGCTACCTGCGCGCAGAGGTGATGGGACACGACCGGGTCTGGGAGTGGCTCTATCCGGACTCGGCTGAACGGACACGCGCCTTCTCCCAGGCAATGGCAATCATTGAGCAAGGCGAGCGCGTAGAAAACTTCGAGACGACGATCCGCGCGAAGGATGGGCAAGCGCATGTGATCGCCTGGTACTCCAATCACCTGATGGATGAAACCCAACGGGTTGTTGGAAGCATCGCCCTGGGCGCCGACGTCACCTGGCGCAAACAGACTGAGGAGGAGTTACATCGTGCTCACGAGATGCTGCGTACGGTGCTGGACACCATCCCACAAGGTGTCTTCTGGAGAGATCGTGACTCCATCTACCTGGGCGCAAACGCCGCTTTTGCCCAGGATGCCGGGGAGGTTGACCCGACTGCAATCATCGGCAAGCGCGATGCCGATCTGATCTGGTCAGCCCATAGTGAACATTTTCAATCGGACGATCGCCGGATCATTGCGACCGACACGCCGCGGCTCGGACTCGAAGAGCACCTGACCTTGCCCGATGGCACATCGCGTTGGCAACGCATCAACAAAGCCCCTTTGCACGATGGCAACCGCGCGGTGATCGGCGTGCTGGGCATCTACGAAGACATCACCGAGCAGAAACGGGCGGATGAAAAGCTGCGCCAGACGTTGGATGAGTTGGCGAACACCAACGCCGAGTTGGAGCGCTTCGCCTACGTCGCCTCCCACGATCTGCAGGAACCGCTGCGCATGGTCGCTTCCTACGTGCAACTGCTGGGCATACGCTACCAGGGACAACTCGACGCGGACGCCGATGAGTTCATTGGTTACGCGGTGGAAGGCGCCCGGCGGATGCAGCAACTCATCCTCGACCTGCTCGAATACTCACGCATCGGCACACGCGGTAGCCCGCGCCAACCCACCGATGCCACGGTGGCCTGCCAGACCGCGATTCAGGATCTCGAGCTCGCGATTGCGGAAATTCACGCGACCATCGAGTGTGACCCACTACCTACGGTACTGGCCGACCCTTCGCAACTGCAACAGCTCTTCCAAAATCTGATCGCCAATGCCATCAAATTCCACAGCGCCAAGCCGCCGCACGTGCGTATCTCGGCCCGCCAGACCTTTGAGGGCTCGGAGACCTCGAAGGTCTCATCGAAGGTCTGGGAATTCGCCGTCCGCGACAACGGCATTGGCATCGAAGCGGAGTACTTTAACAAGATCTTCGTGATCTTCCAGCGACTGCACACGCGCAAAGCCTATGCGGGCACGGGCATCGGCCTGGCGATCTGCAAGAAGATCGTCGAGCGTCACGGCGGTCGCATCTGGGTAGAATCACAACTCGGTCACGGCGCCACGTTCTACTTCACACTGCCGGCCGCGCTAGAGCCTGAGTAGAAAGGCAACCTCCCGACCGTGTCCACTGTCACGCCCCAACCGCAGGCGCGGTGCGCCTGGCTCCAGCGTCAGGCCGCGCTCAGCATCCCTGGCGCGCTGGTCGCGCTCGCCCTGGTCCTGCCGGCGTATCGCTATCGGCTGCTGTGGCACCACGGCACGGAAGAGATCTACTTCGAACTGCGTGATTGGCTCGTCTATCTCTCCGACCTGCCGCTGCTGATCGCGGTCGGCGCGTGGCTGCTGACGCCCTATTGGCGCCGCTTGGCGTGCGTGCCCCGCTGGCTGATCCTGACGCTGGCGCTCCTGGCCGGGCTGGCCGCCCTCTCCACGCTCTGGGCGCCGATGACCTCGCTGGCGTTCTATCAGGCCGGCCGGCTCTGGTTGCTCTTCGGCCTCTTCTGCGTCATCGCCACCACCTGGGAAGCCCGTGGCGCTTTGCTGTGGGGGCTGGCCGCGTCCGGCGCGCTCCAGGCCAGCCTCGGCTTCGCCCAGTTCATGGCCCAACACACCTTTGGCCTCAAGCGCCTGGGCGAAGTGACGATGTGGCCGGCGTGGCCCGGCGCCAGCATCGTCACCGTCGAAGGAGAACGCATCCTGCGCGCCTACGGTCTGACGCAACACCCCAACCTGCTCGGCGGCGTGCTCGTCATTGGGATGCTGGCCGCGGTGGGGTTGGCCTTGCGGCCGGCCGGCCAGGCCCGCGGAGCGGCCATCGCGCTGGCCGGGGCCAACTTCGGCGGGTTGCTGCTCACCTTTAGCCGGGCCGCCTGGCTGGCCCTGGCGGTCGGCGCGGTGATCATGGCCGGGCTGCTGCTGCACCGCAGGACAGCTATTGGTATAGATCGGCGCAACGCAGCCCGCTTGATCGCGTTGCTGGCGCTCATCGCCGCGCTCTTCGTTGCCACCCAGTGGCGGCTGCTCCTGCCTCGGTTCGGCCTGTCGTGGGAGGGGGTGGAAGTGCGCTCCAACGACGAGCGCGCCGGGCTGGAGGCGAGCGCCTGGACATTGATCGCCGAGAACCCGCTCGGGGGCGTGGGCTACGGCAATTTCGCCATCGCGCTGTGGCTGCGCCAGCCGCCCGCCCTCGCCGCCTACCCGATCTACCAACCCGTGCATCGGGTCCCGCTCCTGGCGGCCGCCGAGCTGGGCATCGGCGGCGGGCTGCTCTGGCTGGCGCTGGCCGCAGGGACGTGGCTCGCGCTGTGGCGCGGCCGCCGCGACTGGCCGGCCGGCGAGATCCCGCTCAGCGTGGCCGCCGCGACCGCTGCCATGCTCGCCGGCTTGACGGTCATCAGTTGGTTCGATTTCTACCCCTGGTTCAGCCCACAAGGCCGCCTGCTGAGCTGGATCGCCTGGGGGCTGTGGGCGCAAACCTTCGCGAGGCCGCGTGACTGACTACTACGACCGGGTCGCGACCGCCTTCGACCGGGCCGCGGCCTCCTACACCGCGGAGTACGCCGCCAACCCCATCATGGCCTGGCTGACGGAAGACACCTTCGACCAGCTTTGCCGGCTCTTCCCACCCGGCAGCCGGCTGCTGGAAATCGGCTGCGGGCCGGGGGAGATGGCCGTGCGGCTGGCCGAAGCGGGCCGGATCGTGGTGGCGAGCGACATCTCGCCGGCCATGATCGCGCAGGCCGAGCGCCGCGCCGCGGACAGCCCCGCCCGCGCGCGGCTGACCTGGCTGGCCGCGCCCGCCGCGCAGATCGGCGCCCAGGTTCAGGGGCCATTCGACGGCGCGTACAGCAACTTTGGCCCACTCAACTGCGAGCCTGACCTGGGCGGTTTTGCTGCGAGCCTGGCGCGGTTGCTGCGGCCTGACGCCGCGTTTCTCGGCTCGGTGATGAACCGTGCGTGCGCGTGGGAGATCGGCTGGGGTCTGGTCCGGCTGCGGCCGCGCGCGGCGTTCCGCCGCCTGGGCCATGGCTGGCAGACCGCACGCATGTCGGCCGGGCCGGGCGAGCCGCCGACCGAGTTTCCGGTGCGCTTCTACAGCCCCGGCGAGTTCGCCGCCGCCCTGG
>CAZYHE010000400.1:2939-4807 GCA_964647225.1 uncultured Anaerolineales bacterium | reverse complement strand
AGGCGTGACAATGAAGTCAACCAACCAAAGGAGACCTGTCATGTCCCTCTTGCGAACAACACTCATCGCGCTTTCCCATAACCGCACCCTCCAGGATTCGATCGTGCGCGTCCCGGTTTCCCGGCGGATGGCCCGGCGCTTCGTCGCCGGCGAGACGCTGCAAGACGCGCTGACCGCCGTGCTCAACCTCAACGACCAGGGCATGGTCGCCACGCTCGATCACCTGGGTGAGAACGTCACGACCCAGGCCGGGGCGATCGCGGCCGCGGACGAATACCTGCTGGCGTTGGAGGCGCTGAACCTGGCGGGCGCGACCAGCAACGTCTCGGTCAAGCTCACGCACATGGGCCTCGACCTGGGCGAAGATTTCTGCTACGGCAATGTCAGCCGGATCGTGCGCAGGGCGGCCGAACTGGGCAACTTCGTGCGGGTGGACATGGAAGGCTCGCCCTACACCGAGCGCACGCTCCGCATCTACCGGCGCTTGCGCGGGCGGTTCGACAACTGCGGCATCGTCATCCAGGCCTACCTGCACCGGAGCCAGGCCGATGTCGAGGCGCTGATCGCCGAAGGGATCGGGCATTTCCGGCTGTGCAAAGGCGCCTACGACGAGCCGGCCGGCATCGCCTATCGGGAGCGGCCGGCCGTGACGCAGGCGCTGAACGCGTTGGTGCGTACATGCCTGGAAGGGGCCGGGCAGGCGATGGGGGCTTACGCGGCGGTGGCGTCGCACGATCAAGAGGTGATTGACTTCACGCGCGCCTTCGCCTATCAGCACGGCGTCCCGCCCACCGCCTACGAATTCCAAATGCTCTACGGCATCCGCCGAGAGCTGCAGACCGACTTGGTGCGCCGCGGCCATCAAGTGCGCATCTATGTGCCGTATGGCACACACTGGTATCCCTATTTCATGCGCCGCTTGGCCGAACGGCCGACAAATCTGCTGTTTTTTCTGCGCGCGCTGGTTGGGGATTGAACATCGAACGTTGAACGCGACAAAACACACCTTGCAGGGTTATACTGACGACGACCACTTTCGGTCAACCACTGTGGAATCCTATTGAGGAGTCAACCATGTCCGACAAACCACTTCAGGGCAAATGGGCGCTGATTCTCGGCGCGTCTTCCGGTTTCGGCGCGGCCGCGGGGAAGGCGTTGGCCGCCACGGGCGCGAACATCTGCGGGGTACACCTCGACCTGCGCATGTCGCTGCCGGCCGCTAAGGCGGTCATCGCCGATATCGAGGCGCTGGGCGTCCAGACGCTCTTCTTCAACACCAACGCGGCCGATCCCGACCGCCGGGCGAAGGTGCTGGATGGCCTGGCCGCGCGGCTCGGCCCCGGCGAGACGGTCTATCTGCTGATGCACTCGCTGGCGTTCGGCAGCCTGCTGCCGTTCATCGCCGACACCCCGGAAGAAGCGATCACGCAGGCGCAGATGGAGATGACCTCGAATGTGATGGCGCACAGCCTGGTCTACTGGACGCAAGACCTGGTGCGCCGCGGCATGTTGGGCGCGGGCAGCCGCATCTTCAGCATGACCAGCGAAGGCAGCCAGCGGGTTTTGCCCCACTACGGAGCCGTGTCCGCAGCCAAAGCCGCCCTCGAATCGCACACCCGCCAGCTCGCCCTGGAGTTGGGGCCGCGCGGCATCCTGGTGAACTGCATCAACGCTGGCGTCACCGACACGCCCGCGCTGCGCAAGATTCCGGGCAACGAGATCATGATCGAGACGACCATGCGCCGCAACCCGCAGCGCCGCCTGACCGTGACCGAAGATGTCGCCGCGACGATCGTCGCGCTCAGCCACCCCACCGTGAAGTTCATCAGTGGCACGGTGATCTTTGTGGACGGCGGGGAATCCATCGT
>CAZYHE010000400.1:0-2839 GCA_964647225.1 uncultured Anaerolineales bacterium | reverse complement strand
TGACAGATCCCTTCTCAATCCTGCGCGGCAAAACCGCGGTCATCACCGGCAGCGGCCGCGGGATCGGCCGCGCGATCGCGTTGGAGCTGGCCGGCCACGGCGCCAACGTGGCGATCAACTACTTCCGGCATAAAGAGCAGGCCGAGCAGACCGCCTACGAGGCGGAGATGGCCGGTGGGCAGACGATCGTCGTGAAGGCGCACGTCGGCGAGATCGCGGGGGTGCAGCGGTTGGTCGGCGCGGCCGCGGAGGCGTTCGGCGGGGTGGATATCTTCGTCGGCAACGCGGCCTCGGGCGTGCTCAAGCCGGTCATCGAGCAGCAGCTCAAGGGCTGGGACTGGACGCTGAACGTCAACGCCCGCTCGCTCCTCTTCGGCGCGCAGGCGGCCGCGCAGCATATGATGGCGCGGGGCTGGGGACGCATCATCGGCATCTCCAGCTTCGGGGCACGCCGCGTGCTCCCGGAGTACAGCCTGGTGGGGGTCAGCAAAGCGGTGATCGAGACGCTGATCCGCTATCTGGCGGTCGAGCTGATCCCCCACGGCATCGTCTGCAACGCGGTCAGCCCAGGCGTGGTGGAGACCGAGGCGCTGAACTTCTTCCCCAGCAAGGACGCGATCCTGGCGGAGGGCCTGCGCCGCACCCCGGCCGGCCGCTTCGTCACCCCCGAAGAGGTGGCGAAGCTGGTCGCCTGGCTCTGCACCGACGACGCCCGGATGATCGTGGGGCAGACGATTGTGATGGATGGGGGGTATGAGTTGATGGCGTAGGCCCGACGGGGGCATGCTAAACAAGTACACGGTCGGTAAATAAGCGCAACTGCCCCCAATTCATTCACGGAGATTGGGGTAAGGCCCTGGCGGCCGAACCCTCGGCTGAATTCAGCCGAGATGTATTAGCGCGGCCGAAACGCCATCACCGCCCCATCTTGCCCCAACAGGTACAGCAGGCCGTCGTGAACCACGGGGCCGCCGGCCAGCCAGTCGCCGGTGTCGAACTGCCAGAGCGGTTCGCCGGTCACGGCGGTCGCCGCGTAGAGGTTGGGGTCGGCCGCCGCAATGTAGTAGAGCACATCGCCGATGACGATCGGCGCATGGCGGAGCGCGCTCCCCGCGGTGATCTCCCAGCGCGGTTCCCCGGTCAACACGTCGAGGGCCGAGAGGGTGTTGCCCGCCGAGGCGACGTACACGGTATCGCTGATCACCAGGGGCCGCGCATAGACGGCGTCCGGGGTCGAGTAGCGCCAGTATTCACCGCCGGTGGCCGCGTCGAACGCGTAGACCCGGCTGTCACCTGCGCCGATGAACACGCGACCCGCCGCGATGGCCGGCTCGCTCTCGACCGCGCCCTGCGCCACGATCCCGCTACCCCACATCTCGCGGCCCGTGGCGGCATCCACGCCGAAAATCCGGCCATCGGCCGCGCCGAAGTAGAGCATCTCTCCCGCGATGGCCGGCCGGCCGGTGAGCGGGGCAATCGCCTCGATCCGCCAGCGTTGTGCGCCGTCGGCGGCGGCCAGGGCCGTGAAGGAGCCGTCGCCCGATGGCGCGTAGACCATGCCGGCGGCAACCAGGGGCGCGGCGTAGATCGGGGCCGAGGTGGGATGGCGCCACAGCAGGCGGCCATCGGCCACGGCCAACGCGTACAACGCGCCGTCCTCACCGCCGATGAACACCAGCCCGTCGCCCAGGCCCGGCGCCGACGCCGCCCGCGCCGGCAGTTTGACCTCCCAACGCGACTTGCCGGTCGCGGCGTCCAGCAGAAGTACCCGACCCTCCTCCAGAGCCACGACCAGCGCGCCATCTCCGGCGGCCATGCCTTCGGGCCGGCCCGCGTTCACGAGCGCCAGCCAGACCTGTTCGAGCGGGCCGCCGGTCGCTTCGGTCGAAACGAGCGCCTGCAACGCGATCCCGATCTCATCATCGCCGGGCCGGAGCGCGGCTGCTTTACGAAGATATTGTTGCGCCAGTCGGGTGCGGCCTTCTGTGGCATAGATCTGACCGAGCTTGCGCAGCGCGGGGACGTGCTGATCGTCGCGTGTCACCGCCTGCCGATAGGCCAGCACCGCCTCGGCCGTCCGCCCTTCGGCCAACTGCCGGTCGCCTTCCGCGACGAAGGCGGCGGCGGGGCTGGGCAGCACCTGCCGCACGAAGTCCGGGAGCGGCGCGCCACACGCGGCCGCGGCGCTGCCCGACCAGAGGATGATGATAAGCAAGAAGCAACGCTGAAAAATTGCCGTCACGGCCACTCCGATGATGCGATTTGGATATGAAAAGGCCCAGGGAAAATCGCCCTGAGCCTATCATCAACGCCGATCATTGTCAATTTGCGACCAGATTACTGATCCGCCACACTCACGGGCACGGCGCGCGGCCGACCGCATGATCCATCGGCTCGCCGGCCATCATCAGGCCGATCTCCTCGACGGTGGCCTGACCGCGCTCGACCACGCCCATGATGCGCCCCTCGTAGATCACGGCGATGCGGTCGGAGAGGCTGCGGATTTCGTCCAGGTCTTCCGAGATCAGCAGGACGGCCTTGCCGTTCGCACGTTGCTCCAGCAGGCGTTGGTGGATGTACTCGGTCGCGCCGATGTCCACGCCGCGCGTCGGCTGGGCCGCGATCAGGATTTTGGGCTGCCGGGAGAGTTCGCGCGCCATGATGAGCTTCTGGATGTTGCCGCCGGAGAGATTCTTGATCGGCGTGTCGAGGCCGGGGGTCTTGACCGCGAACTCGCTGACCAGCTTGCGGGCGTGGGCCGCCATCTTGCCGAAGTCCAGGAAGACACCACGCGTGAATTTGGGCGACGCGTGTTCGTGCAGGAAGACGTTCTCCTGGA
>CAZYHE010000399.1:0-4828 GCA_964647225.1 uncultured Anaerolineales bacterium | reverse complement strand
GCCTCTGGCGGGCCGGAACGGGACGGTCTATCCGGTTACGATGGCGAGCTGTACGGCCTCTACGTGCTGGCGGAGTTTCAGCGGCATGGCGTCGGTCGCGCCCTGTTACAAGTGGTCGCCCAACGCCTGGCCGCCGGCGGCTTCAAAGCGATGGTGATTTGGGTGCTGAAGGAGAACGTCAAGGCGCGCGCCTTCTACGAAGCGCTCGGCGGCGTGGTGGTGGAGGAGAAGGCGATCACGATCGGCGGGGCTGAGCTGATTGATATGGCCTATGGGTGGCCGGACATTCAGGTGATTGCGTTCCATGCCGAAATCGGGTACGATGACGGGAGACCAAACGAAACCTGAGGAGTTGCGCCTATGATCTTCACTCGCTACCAAACCGCCGGCGCCTTCTTGGCCAGCGCACAGGCGGCGCTCGAACAGCACGAGGCCGCCAATAACCTGATGATCGGGGTGGCTGTGCGTCTGGCGGAGCACCCCGACCGGATCAAGACGCCGCCCTACCTGGCGACGGTCGAGGCCGGCGGTGAGCTGCTGGCCGCGGCCGTGATGACCCCGCCGCATCGGGTCATCATCCACGGTGAGAGCGCCGACGCCGCCCCGCTCAAGTTGATCGTGCAGGACCTTCTCGCGAACGGTTGGGCGCCGCCGGGGACGGTCGGCCCCTCCGACGTGGCGCGCGCCTTTTCCTCGGTGTGGACGGCCAGCGCGGGCGGCGCGTTTCAGCGGATGCATAGCGAGCGCGTCTATGAGCTGCGCCAGGTGATCCATCCAACCGGTGTGCCGGGTGTGCTCCGCGTGGCGACCGAGGCCGACCGGCCGTTGGTGGCGGATTGGATGTACGCGTTCGCGGTCGAGGCCGGGCTGGGCGGTACGCCGGAGAGCGCGGCCGAAACTGCGGCCCAGCGCATTGACTCGCGCGATATCTTCTTGTGGGAGGTTTCACCCGGCCAGCCGGTGTCATTGGCCGGCAAGCCGCGCCACAGCACACACGGCGTCGCCATCGGCCCCGTCTACACCCCGCCCGCGTTCCGCCGCCGCGGCTATGCCGGCGCGTGTGTGGCCACGCTCAGCCAGCAAATGCTCGACGCGGGCTGGCAGTTCTGCGCGCTCTTCACCGACCTGGCGAACCCGACCTCGAACAGCGTGTATCAGAAGATCGGGTATCGGCCGGTGGGCGATTTCGACGAGTATGACTTTTCTTGATCTCCTGGTCGAGAAACGAGGAGGGGTTCCGTGGCGGGAGTGATTCAGACCGGGCTGTCCTTGTTGGCGCGTTCCAGGCTGGCGCAAACCCGCGGCGCGCTGCGCCTGTCGGGGCTGCACGCGCCCGTCGAAGTGCTCCGCGACCGCTGGGGTGTGCCCCACATTTATGGCCGGGGCATCCACGATCTGCTCTTTGCCCAGGGGTTCGTCCACGCCCAGGATCGCCTGTGGCAGATGGAGTTCAGCCGGCGGTTGGTCGCGGGCCGGTTGTCGGAGGTCGTCGGCCAGACGACGGTCCCGGTGGACTGCTGGCTGCGGATTCTGGGGCTGCGCCGCGCGGCCGAAGCTGCGCTCGATCTGCTGCGCCCGGATGCGCGCGCCGAACTGGACGCCTACGTCGCCGGGGTAAACGCGTTCATCGGCCGAGGCAAACTCCCGATCGAATTCACGCTGCTGCGCTATCGGCCGGAGCCGTGGACGATCGTTGACTCGCTTGCCTGGGCCAAGATGATGTCGTGGACCCTCTCCGTGAACTGGGAAAGCGAAATCCTGCGCGCCCAGTTGATCGCCCGGCTGGGGCCGGCGCGCGCCGCCGAGTTGGAGGGCGGCTGGCTGCCCGATTGGCCGACGATCCTGCCGGCGGAATGGCGCGCCTTCAGTGAGATCGGCAGCGCAGCGTTGGCGCGGGCCGAGGCCGCGCGGCCGTTCGTCGGCCCCGCGCCCCAGGATGGCGTGGGCAGCAACAATTGGGTCATTTCAGGATCACGCACCTTTACGCACAAGCCGCTGCTGGCAAACGACATGCACCTGCTGATGAGTATCCCCTGCATTTGGTACGAGAATCACCTGGTCGTTCAGACGGGCGGCCCTTCGACAGGCTCAGGGGGCGGCGCGGGGCGGGCGGTGAGCGGCGCCCTGAGTCAACCGAAGGACGGGTCGAACCGCCCTTCGACGAGCTCAGGGGCCGAGCTGGAGGTGACGGGCGTCTCCTTCCCCGGCTTCCCCTACGTCGTGGCCGGCCACAACGCGCACGTCGCCTGGGGCTTCACCAACGGCTTCCCCGATGTGCAAGACCTCTACATGGAGCATCTGCGCCGCAGCGACGACGGTCGGGTGCAGTACGAGTTCCGGGGCGAATGGCTCGACGCGCAGGTGCTCCAGGAAGAGGTGCGCGTGAAGGGCGCGGCGCCGGTCACACAGGAGGTGGTGATTACGCGGCACGGGCCGATCATCAACGCGCTGGCGCCCGATTTCACCGGCGAGCAGCCGTTGGCGCTACGCTGGACCTCGTCGGAGCCGGACACGCTGGTGCATGCGATCTGGGGCATGAACCGGGCGCGCTCGTGCGGGGAATTTCGCGAGGCGCTGCGCGATTGGGCCGCGCCGGTCCAGAACACGGTGTATGCCGACATGGCCGGGCACATCGGCTACAGCTTCCCCGGCAAGGTGCCCATCCGGGCCAAAGGGGATGGCAGCGTGCCGGTTCCCGGCTGGACGGGCGAATATGAATGGGTCGGGTATGTGCCATTCGAGGAACTGCCGCACCTCTACGATCCGCCCGCCGGCTATATCGTCACGGCCAACAACCGCGTGGCCGGCGCTGATTATCCCCATTTCATCGGCCACGAGTACTGCATGGGGGACCGCGCCCAACGCATCACCGAGCTGATCGAAGCGCGCGACCGGATCAACGTGGCCTATGTCCGCCGGATGCACTTCGACCTGGTGTCGCCGACCGGCCGCGTGATCGCCGGTCACATCAGCGGCCTGGCGTGCGACGACGCGGAGTTGATGACCGTGGCGAAGATGATGACCGGCTGGGATGGCGACCTGGCTGCCGACAGCCCGCAGGCGGCCATCTACGAGGTCTTCATGCGCCGCTGCATCGCCTTGCTGCTGCGAGACAAGCTCGGCGCGGACCTGGTCGCGCGTTACGCGGGCAAAGGCCCGACGCCGGGCCTGGCTGCATCGAGCTTTTTCGGCCAGCGTTCGTGGGAATGGCTCCAGAAGACGCTGGCGCTGCCCGACTCGCACTGGTTCGACCTGGGCCACGGCGAGCGCCGCGATGATATCATCCGGCTGGCGCTGCGCGAGACGATAGACTTCCTGAAGGAGCGGTTGGGGCCGGCATCCAGCGATTGGGCCTGGGGCAAGCTGCATCAGATTCGGTTCAGCCACGCCGTGGGCCAGGTCCCGGCGCTGGCGCCGATCTTCAACCGCGGCCCATTCCCGCTCGGCGGCGACGGCAACACGGTGTGGGCCACCGGCAGCGGGATGGCCGCGCTCGGCTCCGATCAGGTCGTCGGCCCGCCCTTCCGCCACATCTCGGACCTCGGCGACTGGCGCGACTCGTCCGGGTTGCTGGCGCCCGGCAATTCGGGTCAGCCGGGCAGCCGGCACTACGATGACCAGATCCTGGCCTGGTTCCTCGGCGAGTACCATCCGCTGCTGTTCACGCGCGGCGATGTGGAGCGGGAGGCGGAAGCGCGGTTGACGCTGATGCCGCGTTGAGGAGTTGAATTAGCTTGCTGATTATTTGCCTTGAGGGCAGTGATTGACGTCCGTCTGTCATCATGCTAGAATCAAAGCATAATCCGTCACGCAGGAGGGACATCATGAAGGATGGCGGTGTTCATCAATCTGGATGGGACGCAGCAAAACAAGAACGCCTCGATACGTTAAGCGCGGGAGAATTGACCGGGAGATTGAGTGAATCGGAACAACGCGAGCTTGGGCAACTCGTCAGGGAACTGGAAATAGATGAGCGGCAACGGTTGACGCCGGCTTTGGAGCAAATGCGGCATGAACAAGCCGTGTTGCGGCGTAAGGTGCTCCAGGCCCAGGTAAGCAATGAGCGACTGGCGGCGGTGGTCGCACAACAGGAACAAATGCTCGTTGATGCACGACGAACTTTGAGCGATTTGCAGCGGCGTCACCAAGTCATCCGGGAGAGCTATTTTCGGGTGACAGGTGAGGCGCTCGTACCCGCGTAGGATTCACTCCATGGTCTCCAAGTCCCTGCGTGACCGAGTACGGGCGATTTATGATTTCAGATGCGGCTACTGCGGTGTTTCTGAGGCAGAGTCGGGCGGCGAACTGGATGTGGATCATTTTCGACCTGTGGCGCATGGCGGTACCGATGACCTGGAGAACCTGGTGTATGCGTGCGTGACCTGTAATCGGTTCAAGGGGGGCTACTGGCCGGCGGCCGAAGCCGATCAGGAATTGATGTTGCTTCATCCCCAACATAATGAGACGCCCGCACATATCGCGTTGATGCCGGATGGCCGCTTGACAGGGCTGACACCGCGTGGATGGTTGCATATCCGACGCCTGCATCTCAACCGCGAGCCATTGATAACGTTGCGTCGGCGACGAGAGTTGGATCAGCAATTACAATTGATACTCGCAGACAGCCAACGCGCCCAAGCCGATCTTCGCGCTTATAGTCGCCGATTGGAGCAGGAAATCGCTGTGCTCCTGGATGCCATCTCGGACCTGACGAAATAAGCGTGTGACTCGACCCAAGCGTCACCCACCCCCGCCCCCATCCCCGACCCGCTGCCGCTGTCGATGCTGCGGCAGAAGAAAGGGCACGATGTGGTGCCGCGCATCCTGA
>CAZYHE010000398.1:3576-4833 GCA_964647225.1 uncultured Anaerolineales bacterium | reverse complement strand
CTGCCCCCTGCCGCCCGCAGCAGATACAGCGCAAAAAACGGGATCCACTCCAGGCTGATGACCTGCATGTGGCCCAGGAGGTGGGCGATATGCACCGGCGCGAAGGTGAAGATGACGCCGGCCCCGAAGGCGGCCAGGCGGCTGCTGCGGGGGCCGAGCGCCTGGCGCGTCAGCAGATACGCGCCCAGCCCGCCCAGGACGAATCCACACAGCACGGCGGTGTTGTAGGCCGGGAAGAGGCCGAACGCCGTCTGGATCGGCAGCGTCAGCAGCCCGTTGAAGGGGTTGAGGGTGTGGAAGAGCAGGCCCACGCCGGTCGGGTGATAGAGCAGGTTGGTGAAAAAGGGCGAGGTGTGCTGCTCCAGCAGAGCCACCTTCACCCACCAGAGGTTCCAGTAGTTTTGCCAGCCGTCGAACCCATCGCCGGGGATGGCGCGGGCGAAGTTAAGCGCCAGCGGATAGGTCAGCGCCAGGGTCAGCAGCAGGTAGCCGGCCAGGGCCGCGGCCGCGGCGCCCCGATCACGCCATGCGCGCGTCACGCCCTTACCCCCTGGCATCGGCGGCGGCCAGCGCGGCGGCCAACAACCGCGCGCCTTCCCGGAGCAGTCGGGCCGCGTCCGCTTCGGCCGCCTGGCAGAAGTCCGCATCGCTGATGCTGTGCAGGTTGATCCGCACATTGCGCACCGCGCCCAGCAGCCCCGCGTGCGCCAACAGCGCGGCCACCGCCGCATCGCTGCCCGCGTTCGGGTTGCCGTGCGCGGCCACGCGGCCGGCCAAGTCGAGCAGTTCGGCGCACCAGCCCGCGGTCAAGAGCGGGATCTCGGCAGCCCGGCGCATCGCGGCCTGGATCGCCGCCGCCCGTTCAGCCTTCTGCGCGTCGCTTTCTTTCGGCAGGCGATACGCGGCCGTGACCGCGAGATAGGCGGCTGTGTCGGCGTCGGCCGCGCCGGCCAGCGCGCCGCGGAGTGTTTCGGCGCGGCTTAGGACGGCGGCCATCTCATCCTGGGCGTCGGCGTAGCGCGGCCGGCCGACCGTCAGGCCCGCGACCATCGCGGTCAGCGCCGCGCCCAGGGCGGCGGCCAGCGCGGCCGCCGATCCGCCGCCGGGGGCCGGCGTCGCGCCGGCCAGCGCAGCCAGCAGCGCGCTGAACGGCAGATCAGATAGGGAGTGTCCCGGTGTGTCTTGTGTTGTCATGGCCGGATTATACCATGCGACTTCCGCAAGGCGTAAAGGGATTGCGCAGCAATTGGGGGCGCG
>CAZYHE010000398.1:0-3476 GCA_964647225.1 uncultured Anaerolineales bacterium | reverse complement strand
GGGGCGCGAATCAATCGGGACGCGCAAACACAACGCTAACGAAACAATGGCGCAAATCTAACGCAGTCGTGCTTTACTTGACACTGACTTGGGCTAAGCAGGCGGCTTGTGCTAGAATGGGCCTGAGTATCTGATGTGAGTGGGGTGTTCCCGTGTCGTCGCCCCGGTGAGTTGGAGGTGATTCTCGTGTATGGAGATGCTTTTCCCAATCGGCGGTGGGGCTTGCCAGGCGAAACGGTCTGGCAGCCACCCACCGATGTCTACGAAACGGACGACAGCGCCGTCGTGATCCTCGAAATCGCCGGTCTGCGGCCGGGCGATTATCACGTCTCTCTTTCCGGGCGGACGCTCGAGGTGAGCGGTGAGCGGCGCGACCCGGCCCCCAAGCTGGCGTATCAGCAGATGGAGATCCGCTACGGTAAGTTCCGCACCCAGATCCAGTTGCCGCGGGCGTTGGAACTCTCGGAACAGACCGCCGTCTACGAGGACGGCCTGCTGAAGATCGTGCTGCGCAAGGCGCAAGCGCGGCGGGTGCCGGTTCAGGTCACCCAAGCGGCAACCCCTTGAGTAAAAACTGCGCAAAGGACACATGAGTTATGGCAGATAACGAGCAACAAGAACTGACGGTCCCGCACGAACTGGCCGTCTTGCCCCTACGCGGGGTGGTCGTCTACCCGATGATGTGGCTGCCCCTGACGATCGGTCAAGAGCGGTCTATCCGCCTGGTGGATGATGCGCTCGCTGACACGCACGGGCACCGGATTATCGGGTTGGTAACCTCACGCGATCCAGAGGTCGAAGAACCGACTCCCGATCAGGTCTACGAGGTCGGCACGGCCGCGATGGTGCATCGCATGTTGCGTGCGCCCGACGGCACGATCCGGCTGATCGTGCAGGGCCTGGAACGCGTGCGCATTACCAAGTACTTCCAGCAAGACCCCTATTTGCGGGCGGAAATCGAGGTGATCCCCGACGACGAGGAGACCTCGCTGGAGCAAGAAGCGCTGATGCGCACCACCCAGGAGCTTTTCCGCCGGTTGGTGGGCCTGGTGCCGCATATGCCGGAAGAGTTGGAGACCGCGGCGATCAACGCGACGAGCGCGCGGCAGTTGGCCTATCTGGTGGCGGCCAGCGTGCGGATGGAACCGGCCCAGGCGCAGGAGATCCTGGAGATCAACCAGGTCAAAGATAAGCTGATCAAGCTCAACTCGCTGCTGACCAAAGAGCTGGAGGTCCTGGAACTGGGCAAGAAGATTCAGACTCAGGCGCAGGACGAGATGACCAAGATGCAGCGCGAGTATTTCCTGCGCGAGCAGCTCAAGGCGATCCAGAAAGAGTTGGGGGAAAGCGACGAGCAAGAGGCGGAGATCCAGGAGTTCGAGCGCCGCATCGCGGCCGCCGGGATGCCGGAGGAGGCCGAAAAAGAGGCGCGGCGCGAACTGGATCGCATGCGCAAGATGCCCAACCAGGCCGCTGAGTACTCCGTCATCAAAACCTATCTGGATTGGATGGTCACGTTGCCGTGGAACGTGGTCACCGAAGACAATCTCGACATCCCGCACGCCCGCAAGGTGTTGGACGAAGATCACTTCGGCCTGGAGAAAATCAAAGACCGCATCCTGGAGTTCCTGGCCGTCCGCAAGCTGCGGCTGGAGCGCCGGGCTGAAGCTGAAGGCAATGGTGAAGATGTCCCGGCCGCGCCGCAAGACCAAATCCGCCGCGAGCGCGAAGGCGTCATCTTGTGCTTCGTCGGGCCGCCCGGCACCGGCAAGACCTCGCTGGGCCGCTCCGTTGCGCGCGCGATGGGCCGCAAATTCATCCGGCTGGCCCTGGGTGGCATCCGTGACGAGGCGGAGATCCGCGGCTTCCGGCGCACCTACATCGGCTCGATGCCGGGCCGCGTCATCCAAAGCCTGCGCCGGTCGGAGAGCCGCAACCCGGTTTTCATGCTGGATGAAGTGGACAAGCTGGGGCACGATTTCCGGGGCGATCCCTCTTCCGCGCTGCTGGAAGTGCTTGATCCGGAGCAAAACGCCGAGTTCCGCGATCACTACCTGGATGTGCCGTTCGATCTGAGCCAGGTGTTTTTCATCACCACCGCCAACTGGCTGGATCCGATCCCGCAGCCGCTCCTCGATCGCATGGAGGTGATCGAGCTGCATTCCTACACCGAGGAAGAAAAGATCAAAATCGTGCAGGGCTACCTGGTGCCGCGGCAAATTAGGGAGAACGGGCTGAAGAGCAGCGAGATCAGCTTCACCGAGGCGGCGTTGCGGCGTCTGGCGCGTGAGTACACGCGCGAAGCCGGTGTGCGCAATCTGGAGCGCGCGGTCGGCGCGGTGTGCCGCAAGGTGGCGACCAAAGTGGCCGAGAAAGGCCCGGCCCTCGGCCCGGTGGTGGTGGACGCGGCCGATCTGAACAGCTATCTGGGCCGGCCAAAGTATCTGTCGGAAGTGGCCGAGCGGGTGGAGATGGCGGGCGTGGCGACCGGGCTGGCGTGGACGCCGACCGGCGGCGACATCATGTTCTTCGAGGCCACACGGATGCCGGGCAGCAAGGGCTTCACCCTCACCGGGCAACTGGGCGATGTGATGAAAGAATCGGCCCAGGCCGCGCTGAGCTGGGTGCGCAGCCGGGCGAAGGACTATGCGATTGATGAAGATTTCTTCACCAAGTCCGACATCCATTTGCACATCCCGGCGGGCGCTACGCCCAAAGATGGCCCCAGCGCGGGCGTCACGATGGCGACCGCGCTGATGAGTCTGCTCACCGGCCGGCCCGTGCGCAAAGACCTGGCGATGACGGGAGAGATCACCCTGCGCGGGCAGGTGTTACCGGTCGGTGGCATCAAAGAGAAGGTGCTGGCGGCCAGCCGCAACGGCCTCTGCACGGTCATCCTGCCCAAACGCAACGAATTCGACCTGGAGGATGTGCCGGAAAGCGTGCGCGCCACCATGCAGTTCATCTTCGCGGAGCGGGTGGATGATGTGGTCGCCGCGGCGCTGACGCCTGCGCGGATCGTTGGAGGGGAACATGCGCAGCAAGAAGCCACAGAAGAAGCGGGCGGGCAGGCATCAGCTTCCGAGACCGGACAGCCGGCTGGCTAAGCTGGCAGAAAAGGTCGCGCAGGGGCCGCTTGGCGGCAGCCAGTTCGTCGTCAATCCGAAGGGCCAACAGATGATGTCCGAGGTGCTGGCCGACTTTATCGCGCCGTATGCGGGTACGGCTGACACGAAAGATGATCATCAGAAGCTGTTGACCCTGGCAGCGACGGCGTGGAATGCAGCCCTATTTCCAGTAGATAAGCGTGGCTCAATGTTGGACGAGGTGCTGACAACGAGTTTTGGGGATGCGCCCCAGAGCTTGAAGTCGGAATTACGGGCGTTCATCAACGAGTTGATCGCGCGGAAAGAGGCTCACTTCGCCGATAACCGTCGCGCAATCGTTGATTTCACGCTTCAGGAGACCCGTGACGG
>CAZYHE010000397.1:0-4833 GCA_964647225.1 uncultured Anaerolineales bacterium | reverse complement strand
AATGGATCGGGTTCGGCAGGCCGGTCTCGGCTTCACGCTTCGCCAGCCAGGCTTCCATGCGGGCCTTGAGCGCCGCGACCATCTCCGGCTTGCCCTCGGCCAGGTTGACCAACTCGCCGGGGTCTTCGACCAGGTTGTAGAGTTCCACCGCCGGCTTGAAGTGCATGTCCGGCTACAGCGCTTCGATCAGCTTCCATTGCGGAGTGCGCCAGCCGTGCTTGCGCATCCACGTGCATTCGGTGATGTAAAACTCGCTCTCGTAGGACGCCACCTCGCCCCGGATCATCGGCAGCAGGCTCCGGCCATCGAAGGGGATGCCGGACTCGATCCCGGCCAACTCCAGGAGCGTCGGCATGAGGTCCTGGTGGCGGTTGTAGCCGCCCACGCGCAGCCCGGCCGGCACCTTGCCCGGATAGCGGAGGATGAGCGGGACGTGCAGCGTCTGATCGTACATGCCGTGATGATCGAAGTAACAATCGTGATCGTAGAGCGTTTCGCCGTGGTCGCTGTTGATCACGACGATGCTCTCATCCAGGATGCCCTTCGCCTCCAGCGCGTTGAAGATCGTCTGGATGGCGGCGTCCATGTAGGCCACGGCGCCGTCGTATTGCGCGATCACGTAGTCCTTGTCGCTGATCCCCGGCGGCATCCAGCTTGCGAAAAAGTCACAGAATGGCTTGAAGGACATCACGGGCCGCATGGACTTATTCTTCGGGTCGCACTCATTGCCGTGGTAGAATGCCCGCTCGTAGGGTTCGGGCGGCAGATAGGGCGCGTGCGGATCCATGTGGCGGAGAAAGAGCAGGAACGGTTCTTTGGTCTTGGTCAGCCGATCCAGTTCGGGGATCGTCACCTTGTTGAGATTCTCAGCCTTCGGGCTGCGGCCCTGATTCCAACTGCCCCAACCAGGGAAGTCAATATAGGTGTCGAACCCACGCGAAGCCGGGTTGCCGCGGAAGCCGACGCAAGTGGTGGTGTAGCCGTTCTCGCGCAACACCTCGGCCAGCGTCTTGACCTCCGGCCGCAAGCCGCCCTTGTGGCGCAGCGCCACGACCTGATGGCTGAAGAGATCCAGCCCGGTGAACATGGCGGTGTAGGCTGGGGTCGTCGGGATATAGGCGCTGTAGGTGCGCTCAAACACCGTGCCGCCCTGGGCGAAGCGATCCATGTGCGGCGTGGTCAGCCGGGGATAGCCGTAGAGGCTCATGTGGTCGGCGCGCAACGAATCAATGCCGAAAAAGATGATGTTGGGCGGGCGTTTGCCGCGTCGCTGTGGTGACATGCTCCCTCCTGAGAGATTCCGCCTGCGGAGACGAAAACGGCACTTAGCCGCTTGACACGTGCAGGCTTACACGTGTCAAGCGGTATTATATCGGAAGGATGGGCGCTTGTCAATAGGTTTGCAGCAGAAATGCAGGCGCATTCCGCCACAACTTCCGTGACAAAGTGGACGAGATGTGATAAATTAGCGTTGGAAATGCGAGCGTTGAAATGGCGGCCTGATCACCCATACTGCATATCCCACAGGAGACGGAAGAGACGATGGACTACGATTGGCAACGAGACTACGATGTCCTGGTGGCGGGCGCAGGCGTGGCCGGGGTGGCCGCGGCGCTGCAAGGGGCGCGGATGGGGCTGCGCACCGCGCTGGTCGAGAAGACGGTGCTGCTCGGCGGGCTGGCGACCACCGGGCTGATCAACATCTACCTGCCGCTGTGCGACGGCCGCGGGCAGCAGGTCACGTTCGGCATCGCCGAGGAGTTGCTGCGCCTGAGCATCAAGTATGGGCCGGGCGACGTGCCGGCGGGCTGGCGCGAACCGGGCGAACACGCCGAGCGGGGCCGCTATCGCGTGGCCTTCTCGCCCGCGTCGTTCGTCCTGGCGCTGGATGAGGCGTTGGAGGCCGCGGGCGTGACCCTCTGGCTCGACACGCTGGTCTGCCGGCCGGTGATGGCGGGGGCGCGGATCACCGGGCTGGCGGTGGAGAACAAGAGCGGCCGCGGGCTGCTCACCGCGGCGTGCGTGATTGACGCCACCGGGGATGCCGATGTCGCATTCCGGGCCGGCGCGCCCTGCGCCGAAGGGGACAATTGGCTGTCGCTCTGGGCCGTGCAAGTCTCGCTCGAACGCGCGGAGCGGGCCGTCCGTTCGCCCAACGCCGTCTCGCTGCTGGATGTAATCCACCTCGGCGCGGATAATGCGGGGCGCGGCGCGCCGCCCGGCTTCCCCAAGCTGCACGGCACAGACGCCGAGCAAGTGACGGAGTTCGTGATGGCGAGCCGCCGCCTGCTGCGCGAACACTACGCGGCCCGGCAGGCCGAAGGGGGCGCGTCTGACCGGCGCACCCGCTTCCCGGTGACGCTGCCGAGCATGGCGCAATTCCGCACCACGCGGCGCATCCTGGGTCAGGAGACGCTGCGCGATGGGGAGCACGGCCAGCCGCGGCCGGCATCCATCGGCCTGGTCGCCGATTGGCGCAAGGCGGGCTACGTCTGGGAGATCCCTTACGGGACGCTGTTGCCGCAGCAAGTCGCCGGGCTGCTGGTCGCCGGCCGGTGCATCTCATCGGCGGGAGACGCGTGGGAGGTCACGCGCGTGATCCCGCCCGCCGCGCTGACGGGTCAGGTGGCGGGCCTCGCGGCCGGGCTGGCGCTCCGCCAAGGGACGACCCCGGATCAGCTCCCGGCCAGCGTGCTGCAAACGGCGCTCGAACAACTCGGCATCCCATTTCATATCTGAGCGGCGATTTGGTGCGTTTGGGTATTGACAAACGGCCGCATTTCCGCGATAATCCCCTTGACACGTGTAAGCCTGCACGTGTCAGCCCGCAACTGAGGAAATCCGGTGTCCAACCGCGTCACCCAAAGCGATGTCGCCCGCCAAGCCGGCGTCTCGCGCGCCACTGTCTCCAACGTGATCACGGACCGCAATGGCGGTAATATCCAGATCACGGAGGAGACGCGGCGCCGCGTCTTGGCGGCCGTCGAGGCGTTGGGCTACCAGCCGCACGCAGCCGCACGCAGCCTGCGCTCCGGCCGCAGCGACACGATCGCCCTCTTGATCCCCGATGGCAACAACCCGCACTGGTGGGCCATCGTCCGCGGGGTCGAAGCCGTGACACGCGAGCAGGGCTGCCAGCTCGTCCTCAGCATCACCGGGCAGGAGGCGGAGCGGGAGCGCCAATCGCTGCGTGCGCTCGCCGAGCAGCGCATTGACGGGCTGATCTTGATCCTCACCTTCCCCGGCCGGTTAGCCGGCGAACTGGATGCGCTGCGTTTGCAAGGCAGCCCCATCGTCACCTTCGGCCACGAGCTGCCGGGCAAGGACCTGGTGACGCAGGATTACGGCCCCGGCACGCGCGAGATGATGGATCACCTGATCGGGCTGGGCCACACGCGCATCGGCTTCATCCACGGGGTGGCGCGCGCGGGCCTGGGCGCCGACCGTCTCTTCGCCTACCGCCGCGCGCTGCGGGCGGCGGGCCTGCCTTATGAAAAGCAGCTCATCGTCCAGTGCGGCCCGAACCCCGACGATGGCGCGTGCGCCGCCCAACGCCTGCTCGATCTAGCGCCCCGCCCCACCGCGATCCTGGGGGTCAACGACCTGATGGCGATGGGCGCGCTGCAAGCGGCGCACGAGCGCGGGCTGTCGGTCCCGGCCGATCTGTCGGTGGCCGGCTTCGATGACATTGACCTGGCCGAACACCTGACGCCGCCGCTCACCACGCTGCGCGCCAACGGTGAGGCCATCGGCCGGCAGGCTGCGACCCTGCTCTTCCAGCGGCTGGCAGACCCAGAGGCGCCACAGCAGCGCGTCGCGATCCCGACGGAACTGGTGGTGCGGGGTTCAACGGGGCAGTGTGCGACAGAAAATCAGCGACTTGGGGCTTGATAGTCATCCTTCGAAAGGAACAATCATGGCAATCTATGACAAGCCGGTTCGTCTACTCATGAGAGGTTTCGTTGCCGATTGTAATGTCTCGAAGGGACAAGTGATATCACGCGACCAGGTTACATCCTGGTTCAAATCAAAGTACCCCAAGATAAAGCCAGCCACGGTTACAGCACACCTCGCGAAGATGTCCGTGAATGCCCCGAGCAGGGTCCATTACAACGCTAACACTAACGGCGATGACGATCTCTTCTATCAGATTGATGGGGGTCATTTCAGGCTGTATGACGCCGCCACCGACCCATCACCCATTTATGAAAAGAATCAATCCCTGGATCTCGAGAATTACGAGAAAGACAAGACCGAAGATGAGCCTCCCAAATCCTCGGAGTTTGCCTACGAGAGCGATCTTCGGGATTTCCTCTCCCGAAACCTGACGATTATCGAACAAGGTCTCAAGCTGTACGAAGAGGAAGGTATTATTGGTGTCGAATTCCCTGTGGGAGGGCGCTTTATTGACATTTTGGCTGTAGATAGAGGAAATCACTTCATCGTCATTGAGCTTAAGGTATCCAGAGGTTACGATCGGGTTATCGGTCAGTTGCTGCGCTATATGACATGGATAGAAACGAATCTGGCCGAACCCAACCAGATGGTCAGAGGTATCATCATTGCAAAGGAGATATCCAATGACCTTCGACTGGCTGCCCTGAGAGTGCCGGATGTTCAGCTTTTTGAGTACGAACTTTCGATATCCCTCAAAGAAGTGAGGGCGCAAGGGCCACGCCGCGTTTAGCAGCGAGAACCCTGGCTGAGCCATCGAGACCTACTACTCGAGGAGCAGACACTATGTCAACCACAACGCGCGATCCATGGGTAGACGTCAAAACCTACCATGACCTGCCGGCCGACCAGGTCATCTCAGCGCTCCAAAAGGAAATC
>CAZYHE010000396.1:3862-4839 GCA_964647225.1 uncultured Anaerolineales bacterium | reverse complement strand
GGCAAACAGACCATCCTTTCCCCGCGCCACCCCGTCGCCATGATCGGCGAACGGATCAACCCGTCGGGGGGCCGGCGCGCGCAACTGGCGGCCGCATTGGCCGCAGGCGACATGACCCTCGTGCGCGAGGAGGCGCTGCGCCAGGCCGCGGCCGGGGCCGCGGTGATTGATGTGAACGTCCAGGCCGGCGAGGTGCGCGACGAGGCCGCGACCCTGGTCGCCGCGGTGCAGGCGGTCGCCGCCGCGGTGGATCTGCCGATTGCCATTGACAGCAACAACGGCCGCGCCCTGGCCGAGGCGCTCAAGGTCTGCCCCGGCCGGCCCATCATCAACTCGGTGAGCGGGGAGGAAGCCTCGCTGGCCCGCGTCCTGCCGCTGGCCGCCGAGCACAAAGCGGTCGTGATCGGCCTGGCGATGGATGACGAGGGGATTCCCGCCACCGCCGAGGGCCGCCTGGCGGTCGCCGAGAAGATCGTCGCGCGCGCCGGGTCGTTCGGCATCCCCGCGAGCGACATCCTGCTGGACAGCCTGACCCTCTCGGTCGGCGCGGACAGCGCGGCGGCCGCGGTCACGCTGGAGACGATCCGCCTGATCCGCGAGCGATTGGGGCTGAACCTGACCCTCGGCGCCAGCAACGTCTCATTCGGCCTGCCGCTCCGGCCGCAGATCAACGTCGGCTTCCTCTTCATGGCGGTCGCCGCGGGGGTGAACTGCCCCATCGTGGACCCGATCAAGATGCGCGAGACCATCGCCATCGCCAACCTGCTCACCGGCCGCGACCGGCATTCGGCGAAGTTTCTGGCGTATTATCGGCAAGTGCAAAAAGTGGCTCAAAGCTGATGATGTATTGCGTAGTGCGTAGTGCGTATTTCTTGCGAGAGACGCGCTTTATAACGCAAGCTACGTAATACGTCATACGCAACACGCAATACGTAATACGCAACACCCATGCACGTTTCACTTCAAGGAGCCATTCA
>CAZYHE010000396.1:2265-3852 GCA_964647225.1 uncultured Anaerolineales bacterium | reverse complement strand
AGTTTCTGGCGTATTATCGGCAAGTGCAAAAAGCCGCTCAAAGCTGATGACGTAGTGCGTAGTGCGTATTTCTTGCGAGAGACGCGCTTATGTGACGCAAACTACGCAATACGTAATACGTAATACGCAACACCCATGCACGTTTCACTTCAAGGAGTTATTCATGCGTAGTAATTGGTTGCTCGAAATCATGAAGCGCGCCCAAACCGGGCCGTTCATGAAGGAGAATGAGTTCGACTTGCAGGTCGCCAAGCGGATCAAGGCGCTTGTCAAGCAGTACGGCATCAAGTACGATGCGGCGAACCTGGTGCCGGCGGATGACGACCTGGCCGACCGCGTCTTCCAGGCCGCGCTCGACCTGTTCGTGGAACTGGGCGTCTATTGCCAGACCACCGAGCGGTGCATCCGTTTCACCCGCGCCGAGGTGGTGGAGATCCTCTCGCTCGCCCGCTCGGAGATCGTGCTGGGGACGGGCAAGGACGCGGTGGTGATGCGCCATCGGGGCGTCGAAGACCCGCGGCGGGCGATCATGCACTCCGGCCCGACCGGCACCCCCGCCTCCGAAAAGATTCATCCCCTGATCCTGCTCTCGTGTGCGCAGGAACCGCTGGTGGATTGCCTGGGCGCCGGCTCCGTCTCGACCTACTTCGGTGAGAAGATCCTGCCGGGTTCACCGCTGGAGATCCTCGGCTCGCGGCGCGATGCCAGCGTGGCGCGCGAGGCGGTGCGGATGGCCGGCCGGCCGGGGATGCACATCAACGACGTGGCGGTCTCGCTCACCTGCGCGGGGAAGATGGCCGCGCTCGACAAAGAGGCCGGCCTGCGCCCCTCCGACGGCATCCTCGTCTCGCAGATGGTCGAACTGAAGACCGACTTCGATCAGCTTTCGCGCGTGGCCGCGCTCTACAACAGCGGCGGCGTGACCGTGGATCTGATGACGCCGTTGATCGGTGGGGTGGGCGGCGCGGCGGCGGGCACCGCGGTCGTCTCGGTGGCCGACCACCTGCTGGGCGTGGTGCTCTACGATGCTGACTACCACATGTTCTCCCTCACGCATCTGCATTACGTCAACAACACTGACCCGCTCGGCATTTGGGTGCAGGCGATGGTCGGGCAGGCGTTGGCGCGCAACACCCCCATCGTCGCGCTGAACGACATCTACGTCGTGTCGGGGCCGGGGACGAAGGAGTTGCTTTACGAGTGCGCGGTCGGCGCCATCGTCGGGACGGTGTGCGGCTTCAACATGCAGGGCGCGGGCACCACGGGCGGCTTCCGGGCCGATCACACGACCGGGCTGGAGGCGCGCTTCATCGCCGAGGTCTCCCGCGCGTCGCTGGGGCTGAAACGGGCGGATGCGGCCGCGTGGGCGCAGACGCTCCTGCCGCGCTATCAAGAGACGCTGACCAACCCGAACCGCGGCAAGCCGTTCCCCGAAGTGTACGACGTGGAGACCGTCCAGCCGAAGGAAGAGTGGCTGGCGATGTACTATGCCGTGAAGGAAGACCTGGCCGGTCTGGGTCTGAAATTCGGCACAATTTAACCCAGACAGGCCGTAACCAGACAGGATTTACACGCACAGCGTGAACA
>CAZYHE010000396.1:0-2165 GCA_964647225.1 uncultured Anaerolineales bacterium | reverse complement strand
CCGCCATCCATATTTCCGAGGCAGCATGACCCTAACAGAAACCCATTTCGAGGCGTTTCGCACCACTCTCCAACAGGCCATCGAGGACGGCAGCCCGACCCAGGGCGTTGAGATGGCGCGGGCGGCCCTGGCAGCGGGGTTGTCACCCCTCGACTTCTTCAAGGCCGTCATCGAGCCGGTGCTGACCGAGGTCGGCGACCGCTTCTCGCGGCTGGAGATTTTCCTGCCGGAGCTGATGCGGGCCGGCATGGTGGTGAAGGCGATGCAGGCGCAAGTGCTCGAACCGGCGATCAAGGCCAGCGGCGGGCAAGCGTTCTCCGAGGGCACGGTCGTGATCGGCGCGGCGCAGGGGGATATCCACGACATCGGCAAGAATATGGTGTCGCTGATGCTCCAGGTGAACGGCTTCCGCGTGGTGGATCTGGGCACGAACGTCGGCCCGAAAGCGTTCATCGAGGCGGCGCGTCGCGAGAACGCCGACATCATCGCCATGTCGTCGCTGCTGACCCCCTCCATGCCATACATCCGGGACACTGTCCAGCTTGTCGAAGGGTTGGGTCTGCGCGGGCGTTTCCTGTTGGTCGCGGGCGGCGCGCCCGTCACCCGCGAATGGGCCGCCCAGATCGGGTTGGATGGGTTCGGCGAGGATGCGGTCGAGGCGGTGGAGGTGTGCCGCCGGCTGATGGCCGCGCGACGAGGATAATTCATATGAGAAATACCACCCGCCTGCTCGACGTGCTCGACCGGGTCGAGGCCGGCGTCATCGAAGAAGAGTCGCACTGGGACATGATGACCGTCCCGATGGCGGTCGCTGAGCTCCAGGCCGAATTCGACATCAACTTCAAGCGGCTGGGCGCGACGATCGTGCCGGCCGACGATCCGCTGGCCGACCGGGTCTACGCGGCCGGATTCGCGCTCGCCGAGCGGCTGGGCGCGTTCTGCGTCACCACCTCGCGCCGCGTCCGCTTCACCCGCGACGAGATCCGCGCCGCGCTGGCCGCCGCGCCCACGGAGGTGACGCTCGGCGAGGGGCACGACCGCCACACCGAGCGCAAACGTCGCGTGGAAGATCCCGCGTTCATGACGCTGAAAGGCGGCGGGGTGGGCACGCCCGTGCCGGAAGAGCTTTACCTGGCCGTCCACCAATCCTACGCGCAGGAGCCGCTGGTGGACGCCATGATCAACTGCACGTTGGAGCGGGTCTACGGCCGCGAACTGCGCTCCCGGTCGCCGTGGGAGGTGCTGGCGGGCTGGCACGAGGCCGAGCTGACCAAGGCCGCGTGCCGCCGGGCGGGCCGGCCGGGGTTGGGCCTGGGCTGCGTCGAGAACGCCGTCTCGGATGTCTCCGAGCTGTCGGCCACCTCTTACGGCGGCTTCACCCCGAACGACTGGCACCACGTCGCCATGATCTCGGAGTTCAAGACCGACTACATGGCGCTGACCAAACTGGCGCATCTGGTCCGCACCGGCAGCATCATCCACGCGTTCTACAACCCGATCTACGGCGGCTCAGTGGGCGGCGCGGAGGGGATGGCGATCGCCATCGTCGGCGGCTGCATCCTGCTCCAGATGCTCTACATGACCAACACCCACTCGGTCTCGCCCGCGCACCCGTTCTACGACAACGACACGACCCCGGAGATCATCCGGGCGATCAGCGTGGGGCACCAGGCGCTCGCGCGCAACAGCCGCCTGCTGACCGACCTGGTGATCACGCCGGTGGGCGGGCCGGGCGCCGCGACGCTGCTCTACGAGTGCGCCGCGATGGCGATCACCGGGGCCGCGTCCGGCACCTGCGCGCTGATCGGCCCGCGGTCGGGCGCGGGGATTCATCCGGGGCACGTCTCCGGCCTGGAGGCGCGCTTCACCGCCGAAGTGGGCCGCGCCGCCGCGGGCATCTCCCGCCGGGAGGCCGACGCGCTCGTGCGCCAGCTCGTGGCGAAATATCAGCCCGTGCTCACAACCCGGCCGGTCGGCAAGAGCTTCACCGAGGTCTACGATCTGGCGACCCTCAAGCCGACGGCGGAGTGGCTGGGGGTGTATGAAGGGGTGAAGGGGGAGTTGCGGGGGATGGGGTTGAAGGTGTAGGAGAACGCACGCCGATAGATGATCACGATTCGTTTCTTGACCAGACGTACCAATTACGATACACTATGACTATAAGC
>CAZYHE010000395.1:0-4841 GCA_964647225.1 uncultured Anaerolineales bacterium | reverse complement strand
CACTTGCCGATCCTTATTATCTCAATTGGGTGCATTCAATCTCAGTTCAGATCAACCAAGCGGAGCGTCCTGAGCGGAGTGGCAGCCGTTTCGCCACGTAGTCGAAGGATGCGGAGCGCCACTGAAGCAAGGCCGCATCCTTCGACTACGCCTCGCCAAACTACAGCGAGGCTCCGCTCAGGATGCTCCCGTAACTGATCTTGAATACACCCATTTGAATTTGTCCGCGTCCTCCGCGTCGTCTGCGTCGTTCGCGTCCCGTTCGCGCCTGCCAGACTCAATCTTCAGCCAATAAAAACACGTTGTTCAGCACCTTGAAGCTGAGCCGGCCGCCGAGGGTGGGCGAAAAGCGATCCTGGAGCGGGCGGACTACGATCCCCTCCCGCTGGTTGCGCGTGCCCGCGTAGACCCCCTGGGCCATCGCCAGCAACTCCTCCAGCGAGGCGTCGAAGGCCGCCCAGCGGTGGGCTTCAGGCACGAGCGGCAGGCCCAGCGATCGGGCGAACTCTCGGGTCGCGTCGTGGTCGAGGTAGCGGCTCTCGGTGATGCTCCAGACGTTGAAGACGAAGCCGTCCACCCCCCGGATGCCCAGGCGGTTCTTCTGGATCCCCTCGCCGCACGCTTCGAACTGCACCGCGTAGCCATTCGGCATCCGTTCGGCCAGATCGTACTTGCGGGCGACCTTCCAGAACGCGTTCTCCGGCGTGTCCTTCATCTCCAGGTTGCGCGAGCAGACGCCGAAATGATCGTTCCAGCGGTAGATCGTGCCGCTGGCGCCGTCGCATTTGACCGTTGCGACCGCGGGCAGGCCGGCCAGCTCCTCCAACACGAGGGGATACGCCTGCACCCGCAGCTCATCGGTCTTGGGGATGATGGCGGTCGGGAAGGAGCCGAGCACGTCGCCGCCGACCGAGACCGGTTCGGGCGGGACATACTGCTGGACGCCGAGGGTCGCGGTGAGGTCCAACCCGCTGGACAGCGCCAGCCCGGCCAGCTCGGGGAACTTCGCCAGCGGCAGCGCCAGGCCCTGCGACCACACCCCGCGCAGCCGGATCGTGCGCACGCGGCCCTTGTGCGCAGCCATGAACGCAAAGCGCGGCTGCTCCAGATCCACCAGGCTGTCCACCTCCAGGAAGACGGCCAGGTCGCCCGCGGCGAAGCCGTCATCCTTGGCGACGACGCACTGCCAGCCGATGTCCTGGAAGCGCGCCAGCAGGATGCGATCCGCGTTGGGGATCGGTTCCAGCGTCTTGATGATCTGAATCGTGGCGAGTTTGCGCATTGTGTTCCTTCCTTTCTCATACCCGGCCCGCTGGTCTGCGCCGGTGACACAAAAGGGCGACTCGGAGAGTCGCCCTTCGATGCTGGCTCATCGTCAAGAGCGCCTCTATACGGCTACTGCGAGGCGGGACTGCCTGAACTGCGCGCCCCGCAAGATGGCTCCGAAGCCGGCAATCTGACTGGCGTGTTCGATATCTATGCCCACAACCTGGCCGCCGGCATCGTAATCGAACACGACACCCGGCGCCACCTCGCTCGCATCGAAACCCGGCCGCTCGGCCAGCTTGATGTACAACGAATCTGTTTCAGGATCATAATCGAATCTCATGGCTCACTGCGGCCGTCGTTGTGGAGCTAGATCGGCTGTTGTTCACCTGCTCGCAGCATTTTCGCCTGGGCCGACTCCATAATCGAATCCCGAATGAAGCGACTCGCGTCGAGAATCTCGAAACCGATCATCTCGCCCTGGGCGTTCAACTCAGCCGTAATATTCGGGCGGAGCTCGACGCTCCCCATCTCTGGTTCATCGGAGATGACGAGATGCAGCACGTCATCTTTCTCAAAATAGACCATACGCGCGTTATCCACTGATGAACTTCTCACGCAGTATACCGCGTACTTTATGAGCGGTCAAGCGTTCCGTTCGGCCCCGGCTTCGCCAGCTTATCGGCCAGGCCGCGCCAGCGGAGGAACGCCTGCGCGATGGGCCGGCCGGCGTCCATGTCCATCGTCGCCATCGCCTCGGCGTAGGGGGTGATGTGGATGCCGCGCTGCGCCAGGCCGATGACGGTGACGTGGTCGCGGCCGGCCGCGATGTCCTCCATGATCTGCTGGCTGGCGCGGGCGCCCAGCCGCGCGCCCTGGATGCGATCGAACGCCGTCGGCACGCCCCCGCGCTGGAGATGCCCCAGGATGCACGTGCGCACGTCGAACGCGCCCGCGGCTTCGGCGTCAATGACGCGGCGCACGAAGTCGGTGTCGTAATACGGCGAAGTCTCCTCGGCGATGATCACGATGCCCAGCTTTTTGCCGCTGTCGAACCCGTGACGGAGCATCTCCGTATCGCGCATCAGGTCTTGTAGCGAGATGCCATCTTCAGGCAGCAGTTCCATCTCGGCGCCGGTCGCGATGCCCGCGGTCAGCGCCAGATAGCCACACTCCCGGCCCATGACTTCGATGATGTAAACCCGTCGGGCCGCGCTGGCCGTGTATTTGATCTTATCCACGGCATCCACGATGTTGTTCAGCGCGGTATCCGCGCCGATGGTGAACTCGGTGGCCGGCAGGTTATTGCCGATGGTGGCGGGCACGCAGATGATGGGGATGGCGAGCGCCGGGTATTCGGCGCGGGCATCCAGCAGCCGGCCCACCTCTTTGTAGGTTTCCAGCCCGCCCACGGCCACCAGCCCGCGGATATCCCACGCTTGGATGGTGCGGGCGATGCCGGGGATCTCATCGGGCGTCAACTCGTGACGCACCGCGCCCAATTCCGAGCCGCCCAGATCCATCCAGTTCTGGACATCCATCCACTCGATCTCTTGCAGGTCGCCCTTCGCCAGCCCGCCGAAGCCGTAGCGCGCGCCAATCACATCCTGGCCGGCGTTGCGCGCGATGCGCAACGCGGTGCGCAGGATGGCGTTCATGCCCGGCGCGTCCGGCCCGCCCGTCAGCAGGCAGATGCGCCCGCGATCCTTGAGCGCCTCCTTCGGCTCCGCCCGGCCGAGCGTCTTGACCAGGTCGAGCGCATCGAGGAAGCTGCGTCCGCGCAAGGTCAGCGCCTCCTCGAATTGGCCTTGATCCATCTGGACGTTTACAGCCTGGCTCTTCGCCACCACTTCGGTCAGCGGTGTCGCCGCGGGCCGATTGTCCACCAGCCCGAACATCACCGGGGTGGGATCGGGGCCGGCGAGATAGCTGGCGGTCGCCGCGCCCAGGCGCGACGAGAGCACGCGATCGAACGCGGTGGGTGAGCCGCCGCGCTGGACGTGGCCGAGCACGGTCACGCGGCCCTCCACACCCATGCGCGTCTTCAGGATCTCGGTGATCGTCTCGGCCCGGATCGGCAGCCCGTCGCTGTGCCGCGCGCCCTCGGCGAAGATGATCAGATCATGCCGCCGGCCGGCCGCCCGGCCGCGCTTGAGCGCCTCGACCATGCGATAGTGCCAGCGCGGATCCAGCTCCTCTTCGGGCATCAAGACCCAATCGGCGCCGGTCGCCAGCGCGCTCATCAGCGCCAGATAGCCGCAGCGCCGGCCCATCACCTCGACCACGAAGGTGCGCTGGTGCGAGTCGGCGGTCGAACTGAGCCGGTCCACCGCCTCGACGATGGTGTTGAGCGCGGTGTCCGCGCCGATGCTCATGTCGGTGCCGAACTGGTCGTTGTCAATCGAACCGGGGAGACCGACGATGCGGAAAGGCGCGGGATTCTCGGCCTTTTCCGGCGGGATGCTGCCCTCCGCGGCCAACGCTTTCAGATGCTCGGGCCATTCCTGGTAGAGCAGCAGCGCGCCGGTCAGCGAGCCGTCGCCGCCCACCACCACCATCCCGTCAATCCCTGCGTTGACCAGATTGCGCGCGGCCTGCCGCCGGCCGGCGACCGTGCGGAACGCCTCGGAGCGCGCGGTGCCGATGATCGTGCCGCCCCGCTGGAGGATGCCGCCGGCGGAGCGCCAGTTGAACGGCTCGAACTTCGCCCCGCCATCTACCACCCCCTGCCAGCCCTCGTGGATGCCGACGACCTCCATGCCCAAGTCGAGGGCGCAGCGGGTGACCGCCCGGATCGTCGCATTCATGCCCGGCGCGTCGCCGCCGCTGGTGATGATACCGATTCGCATGGGAAACCTCCTGCGCGATAAGGTAACTTATGAGTGTCCCAACACCGGATGCGGCGTATACGGCGCTTCGATGTACTTCGCGTCCTCCGCCGAGAGCTGCACGCCGAGCGCGGCCACCGCGTCCTCCAGTTGATACATCTTCGTCGCGCCGATGATGGGCGCGGCCAGGCCGGGCTGAAGCCACAGCCAGGCCAACGCGACCTGCGTGGGCTTGCAGCCTAGGCGCGTCGCTACCTCGACCACGCGCTCGACGACCTGGAAGTCTGAGTCCTGGTAGTACATGCTGTGGGCGAACGGGTCGGTTTTGGAGCGCGTCGTCTCGCCCCAGTCCTCTTTGCGGCGATTGCCCGCCAGGAAGCCGCGCGCCAGCGGACTCCACGGGATCAAGCCGACTCCCATGTCGAGGCACTGTGGGATCATTTCCCGCTCTTCCTCGCGGTAGACCAGGTTGTAGTGGTTCTGCATCGAGACGAACGTCGTCCAGCCGTTCGCTTGGGCGACGTGCTGCATTTTGGCGAACTGCCAGGCGAACATGCTCGACGCGCCGATGTAGCGCGCCTTGCCGGCCGTCACTACGTCATGCAGCGCGGCCAGCGTCTCCTCGATCGGCGTCTCCCCGTCGAAGCGGTGAATCTGATAGAGGTCTACATAATCCGTGCCGAGCCGTTTGAGCGACCGATCAATCGAGTCCATGATATGCTTGCGAGAGAGGCCGTGGTCGTTGGG
>CAZYHE010000394.1:0-4851 GCA_964647225.1 uncultured Anaerolineales bacterium | reverse complement strand
GCCTTGCGCGTGATGACCGTCAGCTTGGGCACGGTCGCCTCCGCGTAGGCGTACATCAGCTTGGCGCCGTGGCGGATGATGCCGCCGTGTTCCTGAACCGTGCCGGGCAGAAAGCCGGGGACATCCACGAAGGTGACGAGCGGGATGTTGAACGCGTCGCAGAAACGCACAAAGCGGGCCGCCTTCGTGCTGGCGTTGATGTCGAGCACCCCGGCCAGCACCGCCGGCTGATTGGCGACGATGCCCACTGTGCGACTGCCCAACCGACCATAGCCGATCAGCACGTTGCCGCCCCAATTCTGCATGATCTCGAAGAAGTCGCCGTCGTCCACGACACGGGTGATGATCTGCCGCATGTCATAAGGCCGGTTCGGCTCCTCGGGCACCAGGTCATCGAGCGCCTCGTCGGTGCGCAACGGATCATCCTCCGTGCGGACGAGCGGCGGGTCTTCCTGGTTGTTGGATGGCAGGAAGCTGAGCAGCTTCTGCACGAGGAAGACCGCGTCCTCCTCGCCGTCCGCGGCGAAGTGGGCCACCCCGCTGGTGGACGCGTGCGTCAACGCGCCGCCCAACTCCTCGAAGGAGACCTGCTCGTGCGTCACCGTCTTGACGACATCCGGCCCGGTGACGAACATATAGCTCGTGTCCTTGACCATGACGATGAAGTCGGTGATCGCGGGCGAATAGACCGCGCCGCCCGCGCACGGCCCCATGATCACGCTGATTTGCGGGACCACGCCCGATGCCAGGGTGTTGCGCAGGAAGATGTCCGCATAGCCGCCCAGGCTGACCACCCCTTCCTGGATGCGCGCGCCGCCGGAATCGTTCAGCCCGATGACCGGCGCGCCGTTCTTCATCGCCAGATCCATGATCTTGCAGATTTTCCCGGCGTGGGTCTCGGACAGGGAGCCGCCGAACACGGTGAAATCCTGCGAATAGACATACACCAGCCGGCGGTCAATCGTGCCGTAGCCCGTCACCACGCCATCGCCGAGGATGCGCTGCTCGGCCATCCCGAAATCGCTGGCGCGGTGCGTGACGAAGCGATCCAGCTCGACGAAACTGCCCTTGTCCAGGAGCAGCTCGACCCGCTCGCGGGCGGTCAGCTTGCCCTTGGCGTGCTGCTGCTTGATGCGCGCTTCGCCGCCGCCCAAGGTAGATTGGTATTGCATATCGCGCAGCCGGCGCGTGCGATCTTGATGCGACATAGTCAATCCTTATGTGTCCGCCGGCTGAGGAGCCACCCGACCGCGGTCACTACGATCGCGACGAGGAGGGTCCCAACGGTGATCAGCGTGCCGGCATCGAACCAGAGCCGGTCGGGATAGAGGCGGATCAGCGACGTGCTGTAGTCGAACGTCCAGGTGCCGGGCGGGAAGAAAAGCTCGTGGAACATCACGAAGAACATCCGCCAACTCAACAGGACAAAGAGGGCCAGGAACACCAGCAAGCCCGTGGTGAACGCGCCGCTGAAAAAGAGCATGCGATAGCCGTCCGGCCGGGTCTTGCGGGACGCCAGCAGGACGATCAGCCCCCCGATGACCAGGACGCCCGCACCGTATTGCACGCGCCACAGCACATCGGTGAATCGCTTGACATCCATCATGTGGCTCAGTTCATTTGGGTCGAACAGTGGTTTGTTCGTGCCGGGGAGCCGTTGGGCCACGAGCAGATGGATGGCGATCTCGGCCGGCTCCGGGCGTTGCAGGAAACGGATCGAGCCGGTCGCCAACTCCAACCGCTGCTGTTGGGTGAAACCGTAGGGATCCGCGGGGAAGTCCGGTTTGCCGTATTCGTAGTGGAGAAACCAATCATTGATCACCAGATGCCCGGCCGATAACAGGAGAAAAATGGGCATCGCGATAATAACCGCAACCTGGATGATGCGAACAAGTTTGTGATTCAACTCTACCTCCTCTGTGCGTTAACTTCCTGAAACCCCGCGGGTCGCGGTTGGATTCAGGCCATGAGAAATGTAACAAAAGAGATTCTACACCATCCAACCGAAAAGACCAATCGCCCAAACGGGACGAAGTGTGATATAATACGGGAAGTGATCATTACACATCAGGAGGGTCTCACCATGATTCCGAAGGCGCCGTTTGGCCGCACCGGCCACATGAGCACACGCGTGATTTTCGGCGCGGCCGCGTTGGGTCGCGTGACGCAAGAAGAAGCAGATCGCACCCTGGATACTTTGCTCGAATACGGTATCAATCACTTCGACACGGCCGCCAGCTACGGCGAGGCCGAAGACCGGATGGGGCCGTGGATGGCGAAGCACCGGAAGCACATCTTCCTCGCGACCAAGACCGGCGAGCGCACCTACGAGAAGGCCAAAGAGCAATTCCACCGGTCGCTGGAACGAATGCAGGTGGATAGCGTGGATATGATCCAACTCCACGCGCTCATTGATCCCGGCGAGTGGAAGGTGGCGATGGGGCCGGGCGGCGCGCTGGAAGCGCTGATCGAGGCAAAAGAACAAGGTCTGGTCCGCTTCATCGGCGTCACCGGGCACGAAATCTCCATCGCGGCCATGCATCAACTCAGCCTGAACCGCTTCGACTTCGACGCCGTGCTCTTGCCCTGGAACTACCTGCTCTCGAAGAATCCGCTTTACGCCGCGGGCTTCGAAGCGGTGCAGAAGATCTGTCGCGAACGCAACGTTGCCGTGCAGACGATCAAGAGCCTGACGCGACGGCGGTGGGACGACCGGGAGCGCACGGCCGCCACTTGGTACGAGCCGCTGGAAGAGCAGGCCGACATTGACCTGGCCGTCCACTGGATCCTCGGCCAGCCGAACATCTACCTGAACAGCACCGGCGACATCCACGTGCTGCCCAAAGTCCTCAACGCAGCCAACCGCTTCACCGGGCAGGGGCCAAGCGCGGCAGAGATGGATGCGCTGGTCGCCCGGCAGGATATGAAGCCGATGTTCTGGTAGTCACTCAGCGAGGGCCGAATCTCGCCTCGAGATTCGGCCCTTCGCTTTTGCTGGCAGGAGGTTCGCGCAATGACGCCCCGCTATTCCGCCCCGTCTACGCCATCGGATGCCGCTACGCACAAATCCGCTTCCCGTTCCGTGAGTCTTCATGAGTATTTGCAGCAGCGGAGCGGTTCTCCGCTGAGGCGTTCCACTGCCGCCGACCTTCGGCCCGTAGTTTCTCTTGTCGCCGCCACCAACCGTTTCGGCTTCGACCTGCTCCAGAAACTGATCGGCGGCGCGCCGACCGAAAACCTCTTGATTTCCCCGGCCAGCATCGCGACCGCGCTGGCAATGACCTACAACGGCGCGGGCGACGACACCGCGCGGGCGATGGCCGGTACGCTCGGCGTGCAGGGTCTCACGCTGGCGGAGGTCAACCAGGCGCACGCCGCGTTGTGGGCCGACCTGGCGCAGGCCGACCCGCTGGTGACGTTCGCGGCGGCGAATTCGCTCTGGGCCAGGCTGGGCATCCCATTCCTGCCCGACTTCATGCAGCGCAATCGCGAATTCTACCAAGCCGAGGTCGCTAACCTCAATTTCAGCGACCCCCAGGCGGCCCCGACGATCAATACCTGGGTCAGCGAGCAGACGCACGGCAAGATCACCGAGATCGTCAGCCCGCCCATCAATCCGCTGGCGATCCTGTTCTTGATCAACGCGCTCTACTTCAAGGGACAATGGCAGCAGCAGTTCGACCGGGCCGCGACTCAACCGGGCGTGTTCCACGGGCTGGCCGACCAGCCCTGCGACCTGATGCGGCAGTCGGGCAAGTTTCGCTATCTGGCCGGGCCGGATTTTCAGGCGATCAGCCTGCCCTATGGCGCGGGCCGCTTCAGCCTGTACGTCTTCCTGCCGGCGGTCAAAGTCGGGCTGGCCGGCTTCCTCGCGCGCTGGTTGCCCCAGGCCGCCGATCGCTGGAACGAGTGGATGCGTGAATTCCGGGAGCAGGATGGCGTGATCGCCTTGCCCCGGCTCAAAATCGCCTACAGCAAGAGTCTCAACGCGGCCCTGAAAGCCCTGGGGATGGCGGTTGCGTTCGACAATACGGCGGCCGATTTCTCGGCCATGTGCCCCGACGCGACGGGCGGCCTCGTCTTCATCGCTGATGTCCGGCACAAGACCTTCATGGAAGTGAACGAAGAGGGCACGGTCGCCGCCGCGGTGACGAAGGTTGAGATGTGGCTGAGGAGCCTGCCGCCGCCGCCGTTCGAGATGGTCGTGGATCGCCCCTTCTTCTGCGCCATCCGGGACGACGTGACCGGGGCAATCCTCTTTGCGGGAGTCGTGGTCAGCCCAGAGTAGGGCTGTCGCGCCGGTTGGCAACCGGCGCGACATTCTTATACGCCCTGCGCGGCGGAATAGGCCAGCGCGGTCGCGAAGGGCCGGAACCCGACCCGTTCGTAGACGCGGCCGGCGCGTTCGTCCTCCGCACCGAGAAACGCCACGCGCACCCCGCGGGCAAACGCCTCTGTCACCGCCCTGGCCGTGAGCGCCGCCGCGATCCCGCGGCGGCGATACGCCGGCAACGTGGCGATCCCCACCAGTTCGGTGAACCCATCCAACGGCACGGTGAAATCCGCCGCAGCCACGGCCACGCCATCCAGCCGGGCGAGGAACCCGCCCGCGCCCGCGACCAGGCGCGCCCGCTGGCGTTCCCCCTCCGCCTCAGTCATCTCCGGCGCATCCTCCGCGCCGAAGCTGCGTGCCTGCGTCGTGCCCGCCGCGCACAGATCGGCGACCGGCGAATCCGCGGTCAGCGTGACGACTGCCAGGCCGGGGACATCCGCCGCGGGCCGGAAGGTCTCGGCCGTGCAGACCAGCAGCGGATTGCGGCCTTCTTCCACGAAGCCGGCCGCCTGGAGCAC
>CAZYHE010000393.1:0-4863 GCA_964647225.1 uncultured Anaerolineales bacterium | reverse complement strand
GGATCTACCCGCGCGCCTCCGCGTCGTTGTAGATCTTCTCCATATCCTGCGCGCCGGCCTTGATCGCATCCTGCACGGCCTTGTCCCAGTCCGCCAGGGTCGCCTGACCGATCACGACCTTGTCAATCGCCGGATCAATCGCGGCATTGACATCGGTCTGAATCTTCTTCAGCTTGTCGGTCTCCTCCTTGGTGAAAGCCGGGACCATGATCTCGGGGTGCAGGGCCTTGTCGCTGGAAGACATCGCGTACCAGGCATCGGCCTCGCCGGGCGCATCCCACGTGTAGATAACCGCGTCATCCCACAGCACGTTGAAGTCGAGCTGCCCAGTGCCCGTGTCGGATTGATAGGAGCGGAACGGATCGGCCTTGCTCTTGTACTTCTCGACCACATCCGGTTTGAGCGCACGCGTCCCCGGCGCGAAAGTTTTCTGTAAGCCCGCGTTCGAGTAGTCGGTGATGCTGTCCGGCCGGGTGCCCTTCAACGTGTAATGCGTGTCCTGGATGCCCCAACTGCACGTGTCCAGCCCGATCGGGGTGATCTTCCAATCCAGCAACTCGATGGCGCGTTCCGGGTTCTTGCAGTTGGCGCTGATGCACAACCCACCGCCGCTGCCCGCGAAGCCGCTGTAGTCGTTTTGCCGCGCGCCTCTGGCACCCTTGGGGATGGGGATCGGCGTCCAGGTCGCCTTCGGATCAGCGCCGCGGATGGCCTGATTCCAGCGCACGCAGAAGCTGAAGTTGTCCCACGCCATGACACCCTTGCCGCTGCTGTTCTTCTCGTGCCATTGGTCCGGCGTCGCGATCGCAAAGTCGGGGTCGAGCAATCCTTCTTTGTACAACTTGGCAAAGTACGCCAGCACGTCCTTGAACTCGGGATGGATCGGCCCGAAGAGCCACTTGCCCTTCCCCTCAGCCTCCTCCCAGTACGGGACGTTTGCGCCTTTGGCCCAGCCGCCCAGACCGCTGCCGTAGGGATAGGCGACGATCATCAGCTCGCGCTTGATGCCGCTGGGGGTGCCACTGCTGCGGGCCGTCCAGCCCAGGACGCCGGGATTGGCCTTCTTCAGTTCCTTGAGTGCCTGATACAACTTCTCGAAGTCATCGGGGATCGGCATGTTGATCTTGTCGAGCAGATCCTTGCGGATACACGGCATCGGCGCCAGCAGCTTGGTGTTGTAGCTGGTGGCCGGGATGATGTAGAGATCGCCGTTCATCTTCAGCTTCTTGACCGTATCCGCGTAGGCGTCCAGGTACTTCTTGAGGTTTGGCCCGTATTTGTCAATCAGCGGCTGCACAGGTTTGAAGACACTGGGATCGGCGTAGTCGCGGATGTCATTGAAGCCGGCGCGCATGATGTCCGGAACTTGCTTGGTCGCCATCCAAATCTTCTGCTTGGCGACATAGTCAGAGCTTGGCACCGGCTGGAAGTTCAGCTTGACGCCGGTGGCCTGCGTAGTTGCCAGGTGGGCCGGCGCATCCTGTAAGATCGGCTGCGAAGGATGCTCGCCGCTGGCGATGATGATCTCGACGGCCGCCTTCGCAGCGGCCGGGGCCTTTGTCGCGGCCGCTGCCGCCGCTGGAGCCTGCGTTGCGGCGGCGGCAGCGGCGGGAGCAGGCGCGGGAGCTTGGGCGGGCGCACACGCGGCCAGAGCCGCGCCGGTCGCTGCAAACGCGCCGATTGAGATGAACCTGCGTCGTGTCAACTTGGTGGACATGCTATCCTCCTGAAAGTGAATGGATTGAAGATCTGATGGTCGTTCGTTGGGATCTCCGTTCTCTGCAAACCGCGCCTCCTTTCTCGTCCTCTCCTGCCCTCTGACTCCTGATCCCTGACTCCTGATCCCTGACTCCTGATCCCTGACTCCTGATCCCTGACCCCTGCTCCCTGTCGCCTGCCCCCTACCCCTTGATCGCCCCGATCATCACACCCCTGACGAAATACTTCTGCACGAACGGGTAAACGGCCAGGATGGGCAATGTCGAGACCATGATGGTGGCGTATTTGAGCGTCTGCTCGATCGCTGCGAAATCGGACGCCGCGCCCAGTTCGTTGGTCTGCTCGAAGCGCCCCAGGATCACGATGTTGCGCATGATCAGTTGGATCGGGTACTTCGCACGGTCGTTCAGGAAGATCAGGGCGTTGAAGAAGTCGTTCCAGTGCGCCACCGCATAAAACATCAGCAGGGTCGCCAGCACCGCTTTGGATAGCGGCAGCGCGACACGGATCAGTGTCTGCAGGTCGTTGGCCCCGTCAATCAGCGCGGCTTCGTACAGCTCCTCCGGGATCTGCTGAAAGCTGGTACGCAGGATGAACATATTCCAGACGTTGATCGCACCGGGGAGCAGCAGCGCCCACATGTTGTTGATCAGGCCGAGCTGCATGATGAGCAGATAGAGCGGGATCAGCCCCCCGGAGAAGAACATCGTGAGGGTGACCACCCAGGTGAAGACGGTCCGACCGGAGAAGCGCGGGCGGGCCAGCGGATAGGCGCACAAAGTGGTCATGATCAGGTTGATCAACGTGCCCAGCGTCGTGTACACCAGCGAGTTGCGAAGCGATATGGGCACGGCCGGATTCTGAAACACCAGTCTATACGATTCCAGAGTGAGTCCGACCGGCCAAAGGCGCACCTCGCCGCGCAGCACGGCGTTGCCGTTGCTCAACGAGATGATGGTAATGTAGTAGAAGGGGTAAAGGGTGGCAATGACCACCAGGATCAACAAGAGTATGTTGATCTTATCAAACAGGCGTGAGCCGAAAGTCTTGTCGTAATCAATCATCGCGCCAGAGCCTCCTCGCTCACCACAAACTCGTGTCGCCAACCCGCTTGGCGATCCAATTCGCCCCCACGATGAACACCAGCCCGACCGCCGCCTGGAACAGCCCGACCGCGGTGGCGAAGCTGAAGTCCGCGCCGATGATGCCGCGGCGGTAGATGTACGTGCCCAGGACATCGGCGGTCTCGTAGATGGCCGGCGAGTAGAGCAGCAGGATCATCTGGTAATCCACCGTGAGAAGCTGGCCGATGCGCAACAGGAACATGATGGTCACGGTCGGCGCAATGCCCGGCAGCGTGATATTGAGCAGGCGCTGCCACCGGCCCGCGCCATCAATCACGGCCGCTTCGACCAACTCCGGGTTGATCCCCGTCAGCGCGGCCAGGTAGATCACCGATGCCCAGCCGGCGTGTTGCCAAATCCCCGCAAAGGTGAAGATCGGAGCAAACCATTCGGGCCGCTGCATCCAGGGAACGGATGGCCACCCCAGGCTCTTGATCAGACTGTTGATCGGGCCATCGGAGGCCATGAAGCTGATGACCATGCCGGCCACCACCACCAGTGAGATGAAATGGGGCAGGTAGCTCGAGGTCTGGACGATGCGCTTGAACCGTTCGGCCCGCAACTCGTTCAACAGCAAGGCCAGGATGATCGGCGCCGGGAACCCGATCGTGAGCTGCCACAGGCGGAGGACGACCGTGTTGCGGACCACCTGCCACGCATAAGGATTGGCAAAGAACTCCTCGAAGTACTTGAAGCCGGCCCAGGGGCTGCCCATGATCCCCTTGCCGATGTCGAAATCCTTGAAAGCTAACGTGACACCGTACAACGGGATGTAGTGAAAGATGGCGAAATAGGCCAGGGGCAGCAGAACCATCAGATACAGGTACTTGTCGCGCGCGAATACCTTGCGCACGTATGCGACGCTGAGACCGGGTCTTCTTTTCGTCGCCGCCTTGAAAACGGTAGCTGTCATTGGGCGTCTGCTCCTATCTGCGAGTGGCTTTTATGCTGCGAGCCACGAACGAGCCGCAAAGCTGTCTCAGGGGCCAGCACGAGCGCCTGGCGGGAGGGGATGAAGCCCATGCGCCGGCCAGCTTCCTGGGCCATGAAACGCACGCGCTGCGACAAATCCGCCTGCCGGATTCCCAGGATCCCCGGATCGGTCCCGGAGATGCTGCACGCGCCGATCACCCGGCCGCGCGCGTCGAAGATCGGCGCGCCCACGCAATAGGTGTTCTGCTCGTGCTCCTGCCGGTCAATGGCGTAGCCGCGGGCGCGCGTCTCCGTCAGCTCCTTCCAGAGGGCCGGCAAATCGGTCAATGTGCGCGTCGTAAAACGGGGCAGGCCGACACGCGCAACGATCGCTTCCACATCCTCGGCCGGCATGTGGGCCAACATCGCCTTCCCGACCGACGTACAATGCAGCGGGCCACGATCACCGACCGCGGTGCGCGCCATCAGCCGGGTGGACGATTCGACCGCATAGATGTAAAGGCAATAGTCGCCGTCAAGCGCCGTCAGGTAGACCGACTCTTGGCACACTTCGGCCAGCTCTCGCACCAGCGGCGCGACCCGATCGCGCAATTCGACGTTCACCCGCGCGGCCTGCGTCAACGCAATCACGGCCGTCCCCAACGCGTAATGATCCACATCCACCTTTTCCACGAAGCCGAAGGAGAGCAGGGTCGCCAGCAGGTTGTGCGCGGTGCTTTTCGGCAGTCCCAGGCGTCCCGCGATCTCGGCCAGCGCGAGGCGCGGCTCGCCGGGGCTGAATGCCTGCAGGATGCTGATCGCTTTCGAGACGGAGTTGATCATGGCAAATCGTCCGGGGCTACGATGACGTGCTGGATGTGCGTCCGGCGATGGGTGTAGACCACGTGCAGTCGGCCATCCGCGGCCTGGATGATGGACGGATAGGAGAACTCGCCGGCCGCGGTCTCCAGATCGCGCCGCCGCGGCCAGGTTTCGCCGTTGTCGTCGGAGATGAGCAGCGCGAGCGGGCTGCGGCCCTCATGCGTCGGATTGCAGGCCAACACGATCCGGCCATCGGCCAGGCGCACGGCATCCAGCCCGCTGTTGG
>CAZYHE010000392.1:1909-4876 GCA_964647225.1 uncultured Anaerolineales bacterium | reverse complement strand
GAAACGGCGGCTCACCACCATACTTCCACTGCCAAAGCGACCTATGTCTGTCACATCAGGAAATCACAAGTTGGCCCTCAACCAGTTCACGAAGGCTACAAAGGTCATTTCGTCGGTCAACGACAACTCTGACTTGTTCTTTCTATGCAAATGCGGCACCGATTCGCCGGCGTGCGCTTGACCGATACCGCTATACTTGAGCCGGATCGCTCTGGGATCGGGGCTGTTGTCGAATCCGGCCTCAACCTGATCGCCGCGCAAAACATAATACCGATACTGCCGCCCTTCACCGCTTATCAGCTCGGTCACGGACACCCGATAGGGGCCATAAAGAGCTTCAAACCGCAAGAGGACACGGTCGGGTGTATCATCAACGCTGAATTCGACACCCTCGAAGGTGACTTGAGCCAGGGCGATTATGCCAGCAAAAGGGCCTGCAATTGCCGCGTCCAATCTCGGATCCCCTTGTAGCAGAACTCCCATTCAGCCAGATCAAGTTCCCAGGTTTTGCTGATATTGGCCTCTACCTGTTCGAGAAACGCCTCATCGCGCGCGATGCGCTGCGAGAAGGTAAGATAGTCAAGGCCATACTTAGCCAGATATTTAGCCTCTCGACGACGCAGGTCATTGATTTTGGTCGTAACTTGCTCGATGGCATATCGCTGCAAAGCAGCGTCAATCGCATCCTGTAAGCTGCCAAAGCCCGCGAGCACATTGACGTACTTCTCTTGCACCGCTACGTTCGTCATCATAATATGCCCCGCCCCCAACCCGTCTCTTCTCACATCGCCGGCGCGACCACAAAACCAGCCGTCGCGAAATGACCATCGAACGCAAACGCCTCCGTAATGTCGCGCCGCTGCATAACGGCAAAACTCACGGCATCAGCCAGGCTGAAGTCTTGATCGGCATAGCGGCGCAGAGTCTTTTCCCCTTCCGCTTCCAACGCCGCATCGGAGTAGATTTTCGTCAAGCGACTGGATTGGCGGAGGGAATCCAGGAAGCCGACAGCCGCCCGGTGTCCGCTGTATCTTCGAATCATCACGTAGGCTTCGGCGACGATCAGGTTGGTCGTCACCAACAAACGCTTCTCTCGCAATAAACGCTCATAGAACGCGACCGCTTCCGCGTGATTCTCATCGCTGCGGTAGGCGATGGCGATCCATGCCCCCGCATCTACGAAGGTTTCACGCGCCATGCTCGGCCTTCTTGGGCGATGGTTTCCGCCAGATACTTATCGTGGTTTTCAGATAGATCACTCGGGCCGCCATCGGCAATACCAATGATATTCCACAACGGGTCTTCTTCCATCGGCACATCCGCCAGGACGTGGTCAACTCCCTGACGGATCAACTCGGCGATCGAAACGCGTCGCCGCTCTGCAACCGAGCGCAATGAGGAGATCTGTTCGGGTCGCAGGTGTATTTGAATCGGTTTCATTGCCAATGCGTTCATAGCTGTATCTCCACAAGTGATATATGTGGATTATACATCGGAGCGACCGCTATGGCAAGGAGGTATTGGTAGATTGGTAGGTTGGTAGGTTGGGTCTCCCAATCTACCCGTTCCCAATCTACCAATCTACCCGTTCCCAATCTACCACGCCGTCTTCAAGAAACGCGGCAGATCCACGGCCTCGCGCGGCCCCACCTTGATCGTCCAGCCGGGCAGCTCTTCTTCCAGTTCGCCCATCAGCACGGCAACGTGGCCGGGGATGACCACCTTGCGGTGGCTGACCTTCTCGGCGATGCCGGTGGTCTTGACCGTCTTGGCGATCTTCTCGGCGTCGAATTTGCCCGCGGCCCAGGCGGTGAGTACGCTCATGCCTTCCGCGTCGGCCACCAACAGCCAGGCGGGCAGCCCGGAAGACTCCATCTCGTTCGCCACCGCGAAGTAGGTGATCGAGAAGTTGGTCGTGACCAGCACCGGCGCCTCGATCCCCGGCTTGTTGATCGGGTAGACGCCCGGCTCCACCTGGATCGGCTTCTGCGGATCGGTGAAGAGGTTGGCGCGCAAGACGAGCAGCGGGTAGACGTCCGCCGGGTCAAAGCGGCTGAGCACGACGAACCCGGCATACTTGGCGATCTGTTGACCGGCGAGCAGCGTCTCCATGTTTGTGTCGGCCGCGCCCAGGTAGGGGAAGGCGATGGTGGGATAGCCCACCGGCCGGAAGCTCTTCTTCAAAGCCAGGCGGCGCAGTTGGGTCAAGGTCTGCAAGGAGCCGCCAAAGCTGCGCACCGCCGGGTCGAGCACCAGGTCTTCGACGCCCGCCGCGGTCAATTTGCCGGTCAGCTCGGCCAGGCCCGCCACCGAATCGGCGCGGACGACGAGTGGCGCCTTGGCCTCCTTCGCCAGCTTCGCCATCGCCTCCCAGTTGTCGGCCGTCGCGGCGCAGATCAACGGGGTGACGCCCGCGGTCTTGGCCAGGCCGGCCGCGATGACCGCCGGATTCTCGCTGACCAAGACGAGCGGCAGCGTGCCGGCGCCGCGCACCGCCGCGACCGCGTCGGCAAACTTCGCGGCATCGCCCGAAACCGCCTCCACCGCCAACCCATCCAGCCGCAGCGCCATGCCGACGTAATCCACCTTATAGGCAGCCACCGCCTTCGCCAGCGTCGCGATCTCAGCGGCCCCTAACGTATCGGGCACGCGGACGAGGAGCGCCGCGGGATGGAAGAAGGTCTTCTCGTGACGGAATAGCACGGTCTCATTGCCGACCTCCACCTTGCGGCCATCAGCGCTGAGGGTGACAAGGCGGATCGGCGGCGCGGCCGCGGCTGAAAGCTTGGCCTTCGCCTCGTCGCTGACATACTTACACGCGGCCAGTTCGGCCTGCTTCGCGGCCAGCTTCATGGCAAACGCCAGGCAGGTGGGGAACCCGCACTCCTTGCAGTTCGCCTTCGGATGCGGCGGCTTGATCCCGCCGGGGAGTAGTTTGTAGATATCGAGACCGGAAAGGGCCATGGT
>CAZYHE010000392.1:0-1809 GCA_964647225.1 uncultured Anaerolineales bacterium | reverse complement strand
CGCGCCACCGCCTCTGGATGCCGCATCACGACGATATCGGCGCCCGATTCGATCAGGGCGGCCGCGGTCATGGCCTCCCAGTTGACGGCCCGCTCGCCCCAATCGCCCCAGGCGGCCGGCACCCCTTCACCCGCCCGCGCCTCTTTGGCGCGCCAGGCCTCTTCACCGGGGGTGACGATCATCGGCTGCTGGGTCATGCCATCGCCCTGGAGGGCCGCCAGCCGCAGACGCTCCATCACGCTGTAGCCATATTCGATGCCATAGCCCAGCGCGCCGGTGGTCGGATCGGTGATGATGCGATCCATGGGCATGCCCATGTCGTGAACGAGGACATTCAACTGCTTCGAGAGGTTGACATCCATGGGTGTCTTCGCAGTCACCAGATGGCCGTTTGCCAGGGCCGCGGCGACGATCGTGCGGTAGTTCTTGTCTTCGCATGGCCCCAACACCAACCGTTCGCCGGCCCCTTCCTCGGCCACGGCGACCTGCATCTCGTTATCCAACTCTGCCTGGCCGGTGCCGAGCACGATGACCGGCAAGCCGGTCGCGTTGAGCACCGTGCGCACAGCGGCGCGGGCCTTCGCAGCCGTCATGCGCTGACCCGCACTGTCGGTCGTCGTAAGCTGGAGCACGATCGCATCGGCGTCAGCGGCCTCGGCGGCCTTCACCCAGGCCGGCAGATCGCCCAGCGCGGCGCCCCAGGCCTTCACCAGCGGCGCCGACCACTCTTCGGTCGGATTGGCGGCGCGCACCTCGATGGCGACGCACGGACGATGCGGCGCCTTACCCTCGAACCCCAGGAAGGGCAACGTGCTCTCGCCACCGATGACCACGCTGTGGCTGCGCGTACCGCCTTCGGCAGCCGTCGCGCCGAGCGTGATCGCGCGAATACTTCCTGACCACTTTTCGACAGGAACTTCGACGTTCACAGGCATGAAGATAACCTCCTTTGCGTGATAACGTATTTCGTATTGCGTCTTGCGTGTCCGCCAACCGTGGACGTTCAACCACGATGACGAGTGTCGTCTTGGCCTTGTCTACCTATGACCAATCTACCAATCTACCAGTTTACCAACCTACCAATACCGCTCAACATGAATCTCCCCCGCTTCTTTCTTGGTTTGCTCCTTGAACCCCTCCTGCCCCAACAGCGCCACCATGTCATCAATCATCGCCGGCGCGCCGCAGAGGAAAATGTGGGTGTTCGCCGGAGTGGGCGCGCCGCCCCAGGCCGCATTGAGCGCGCCGCTGCGCCACAGATCTTGCACATACCCGGTCGCGCCGGGCCACGCCGCCGGCTCATCTTTCGGCCGGCTGATGATCGGGAGATAGGTGAAGTTGGGGCACAGATGTTGGAGCGTCATCAGTTGTGAGCGGTAGCCCAAATCCCAGGAGTGGCGTGCGCCGTGCAAGACCGCGATCCGCTGTTGCCCCCCGCACATCAGATGCGTGCTGAGCATACTCATATAGGGGGCCAGACCGGTGCCGGTCGCGATCATCACCACGTTGTGATCTGCGGGTAGCTGGTCGAGGGTGAACAAGCCCGTGATCTTCGGCCCCAGCCAAATCGGATCGCCGATCTTCAGGGCGAAGAGACGGGGCGTCAATGCGCCAGTGGTGACCAGCGCGACATAAAATTCCATGTATTGCCGCGTCAAAGAAGATGACGCAATGGAATACGCGCGGCGGATCAGTTTGGCCGGCACGGCAACCGGTTCTTCTGGCTCGGAGAGGGCGCAGCGTGGGGCTGAACCGGGCAAGCCGATGACGGCGAATTGTCCGGGGGCAAAGTCAGGCAAATCCCAGCCC
>CAZYHE010000391.1:0-4881 GCA_964647225.1 uncultured Anaerolineales bacterium | reverse complement strand
TCAATCGGTGGTCGCCCACGGGCACGGTCTCAGACCGGCCCAAGCGCAAAACGCAGCAGCAGCGGCAAATATATCCGCCGGGCGTCGAGCCGCGGCGGGTGCGCGCCGAATTCGTACGCGCCGATGTCGGGCCGGGGGTCGCGGGCGTAGTGATCGAAATCGCCCATCGGCGCGACCGCGGCCAGCGCCGCGCTGATGGCCGGACTGGCCGGCAGCAGGTGTGCGTCGAAGGCGTCCACCCCGGTATGGACCACCCCGACCGGCCCGCCGCAAATGCTGTGACTCCCCGGACACAGATCATCCTTGACGCCCGCGATCACCGCGTAGTCCAGGTCGAACGGATCGGCCGGGAAGGTCTCCTGGTAGATGAGGCAAGCGCGCTCGTCGGGCTGACCGAAATCCACCTGGCCCTGGAACAGGTTGTTGCGCAGGACCGCCCGCGCGGCGGCCGTGCAGGGCGGCTCGCGGCACTCGGCCACGACCAGGCAATCCCCCTCGCCGGTGAGGGTGTTGTTCGTTACGGTGACGGTATCGCTGCCGGTGAGGCCGAGCGCCAGCGCGACGCCCAACGCCCGGCATGCGTCCACGTGATGGGTGAAGGGCTGGCCCGCGAAGAAGCCGCAATTGCCGGCGAGGATCGAGTTTGCCAGCGTGAATGGCCCGCGGTAGTTCTTGATCTGGTTGCCGGCGTTGCCCACGGCCAGCATACGCCGGATTTCGATGGCCGAGCCGGGTTCGCGGATGTAGAGCAGGTCGAGGCCGTCGGAGGTGTTGTAGCGGATGATCGAATCCTCGAAGATCCAATGGCCGCCGCTCTCGCCGGTGCCCAGGCCGTCGCCGTAGCCGCCGGCGGTCTGCGCCCAACAGCCGGCCGGTTGCCCGCCGGGATAGGTCTCGCCGCAGCCGTTCCACTCGATGGTGAGGCGCCGGAAGAACAGCGTGCCGGTGTTCGAGTCGGTGCCGTAGATGTCGCCATCCCAGCCCGCCGAGCCGTTGCCCGCGATCCGCACATCCTCCACCCGCCAATCGCGCAGCCGGCCGGCCAGCACGCCGCGGCTTGCCAGGCCGTGGATGTTCAGGTGGTGCAGATAGACGTTGGCGGAATCGGCCGCGGCCAGCCCGACCGACGCCCACGGGCCATAGGGCACGGTGTCGCGCTCGCAGGCCAGGCCGCCGCTGTGAAACTCGACGCAAGGGGAGTGGTCGGTGATCTCCAGGCAGCCCAGTTCGACGTTGTTCGAGCCGGTCAGGTCAACGATGTGCCAGGGCCGCTCGGTTCCCCACAATTGGGGCGGGGCCGCGCAACCGCTGTTCCACCCCGCGCCCACGATGCGGGTCGGGTGGGCCGGGTCGGGGCCAGAGGGGATCGGCGGCATGTGGCAGTCGAACGCGCCCCCCGCGTCGCACGCCTCCGCGCCGGCCGCGCCGTAGCCCAGCATGTACGCGCCGGGGCCGATGATCAGCGTGTCGCCGCCCGCGATGGCCGGCGCGCCCCCCGGCGGCAGCGCGCGGAAGGGGTGATCCCACGCGCACGGCTGCCCCGTCCCCGCGCCGCCATAGGCCGCATCGGCCCGGCCGGTGCATTGCGCCGGGGTGCCGCCGTCGGTGCGGATGTAGTAGGTCTGGCCCTGCGAGACCCTAAAGGTCTGCGAGACCTTTAGGGTCTGGAGGCCGATGACCACGAGGCACAAGCCCAGGCTTAGACAGAAAGATCGTGCCATGGCGCCATCCTAAACGTCGCCGACCTGCTCCGACCACGATTGTCCGCGTTGGTTACTGAGCCAACACCTCTCGCATGATATAAACCAGAGTAGAACGCCGGATGAACGCGTAACGCTCTGGCAAGGCGTAGACGAATGCCTCGTAGGCGCTGGGAGACGCCAGCGGGTCAGGCATAGGCGAGTTCCAAGTTGGTCTTGATCTGAAGCGCAACGGGCTGGCGAATCATCAATTGGCGGTATCGTTCGTCGAAACTCGTCCAGGTCTTGTAGAGCGCCAACCACTCGACAAACTCCATGCGGTAGTCATCGAGCGCGTCGAACTCCTCCAATTCGCCGCGAAGCATGGCCGCGTGGAAGTCCTGCGACTTGACGCCGAATTTGGCCTCGAAGCGTTGGAGTTTCGCCTCCAACCGTCCCATGTCTTTCAGCAGATCGTTGAGCGCCATGGCTGTATCTCCATTCACCAAAGAAGCGGGTTACAGGATCATCCTACCACACGTCCGCTTTGTTGGCAACGGGTATTCTGATTGTACCAGTAGGTCCAGCTAAGGAACCGCGAAGACGCCAAGCGCGCCGAGAAAAAACTTCCGGTCTTTGCGAGCTTTGCGCCTTGGCGGTTCAATCCTTGCCCCCTGTACAAGAATTTAGCTCGTAAGGCCCTAACTCAGCTTCCCACGCCCGGCCACGGCCCATACCGCCTCCACGACCCCGCGGCGCGCCGCGACCAACTGGTCGTAGAGGAAGACGGTCGCATCCCCATAGCCGACGATGCAGTCGAAGGTGTCGCCCACCCGAATCCGCTCGTCGGGCGCGTCGAGGATCAGCGTGCCGTGCTCGGCCGAGGTGCGATAGGGCTGGGCCGGCGGCAGGCCCACGGGCACGGGCGGCCGCGTCCACGCGGGCAGCGCCTTGAACCCCGCGTCGGTGATGATCCGGTCGGGCACGGGCCGGCTTGTGACGGTCGTGCGCACGAAGAGGGAGGGCTTGGTGTGCGCGCCCCACGCCGTGTAGGTGGCGTCGCAGAAGATCGCGCCGCCGGCCTGCACCTCGGTGAGGACGCCCTGGTGGGTCGCAATGGTGTAGTCGCCGCTCCCGCCGCCGCTGACGATGCGGACGGGCAGGCCCGCCGCCCGGCACGCCTGCGCGCTCTCGCCCAGCAGACCGACCGCCTGCTCGACGGCCGCGCGCTTGGCCGCAGGGTCGGTGATGCCGACCGCGTGCCCTTCCCAGCCCATGATCCCCTCGTAGCGCAAGCCGGGCGTGATGTGGATGAGTTGCGAAAGGGCGACGGTCGGCGCGCCCGGCGCGACCCCGGCGCGGGCCATGCCGTTGTCCACCTCCACCAGCACGCCGATCTCGACTCCGGCCGTGACCGCGGCCGCGGCGAGCGCGCGGACGTTGGCCGCGCTATCCACCGCCACCTTGACATCGGCGGTGCGGCGCAGCTCGACCAGCCGGGCCAGCTTGCGCGCGCCGACGATCTGGTTGGCGATCAGGATGTCGCGGATGCCCGCGGCGGCCAGCACCTCGGCCTCGCCCAATTTCGCACAGGTGACGCCGATGGCGCCCGCGGCGAGCGCCTTGTGCGCGATCTCCGGGGTTTTGATCCCCTTGGTGTGGGGCCGCCAGGCCACGCCGGCCGCCCGAAAATACGCGGCCAGGGCCGCGATGTTGGCTTCGAGTTGATCGAGATCCACCCACAGGAACGGGGTGTCGAGTGATTCCAGGGGTTGTCCGATTTCGTTCATGGGTTATGCGCCTCCGCAGATGAGATGGGGTGTGTTGCAAGGGCAGTATACTCGGGAGCGGGCCGGAACGCAACCGGATGCCAGCCCGGTAACATCATCATGTAACTTGACACGATGGCGCGGTGTTACCCGCTTGACTTTTCTTTGTACAGGGGTATAATAATAGCAATCTGCCTGCTTGCTCTCGTCTTGAGAGTACAAATTATTGTGCTTTCTTCGTATCAGCGAACGCCGGGAGCACGTAGTTCTTTACAATCTTCGCAACCTTTGTATCGGCTACCAATTACGCCGTGTGATTGGTAGATGCCACGCATCAGCGTCGCTTTATCATTGCCCGTAATATCCAACTGAATCAGCCCTTTCACGCATCCCAGAGCGTCAGGAGGTTTATGCCATGTTCCGCAGAACTCGGTTTTCTCGCGGGGCCGCCGGCTTGGTGGCTGTCATCTTGATCTCGGCGTTAGCGGCGACGGCCGGCGCGCGCGCCGGCCTCGCGTCCGACCAGGCAACTGGCCTCAGCGCGCCGGCTGCGCCAGCGCCGCTCGTCCTCAACTACCAGGGCCGTCTGGCGGATCCGCTCACCGGGGCGGCGAAGCCGGATGGCACGTACCAGATGGTCTTTGCCCTCTACGATGTAGAAACCGGCGGCGCCGCGCTTTGGACGGAGACCCGGGATGTGACCACCAAGAACGGTCTGTTCAGCATCCGCCTGGGGGAAATCACCGCATTCCCCGCGCCGACGATCTTCGATGGCCGGGCCTTGTGGCTGGCGATCACCGTGGGCGCCGACCCGCAGGCTACGCCGCGGCTGCCGGTGAGCTTCGTGGCCTATGCGCTGTATGCGAATTACGCTGCCAGCGCGGGAATCGCTGACAATGCCGCCCAACTCGGCGGGCAGCCCCCGGCCAACTACGCGACCGCCACCCACACCCATGACACCGGGGCGATCACCGCGGGCACACTCTCCACCGACCGCTTCTCGGCCTACGCCGACTTAGTGGCGGAAACCAAAATCGGCGATGCGTCCGGTCAGGTGGCGGCCGGCAATCATACCCACGACGCCGGAGCAATCACGTCGGGCGCGCTCTCCACCGACCGTTTCTCCGCCTACGCCGACCTGGCGGCCGAAGGCAGCATCGGCGAGGCGGCCGGCCAGGTGGCGACCGGCAACCACACGCACACCGGGGCCACAATCGTGGACAGTTCGATTTCTACCGCCGACTTGGCCGATGGGAGTGTCACTTCGGCCAAGATCGCCGACGGCAATGTGGTCAATGCCGATCTTGCCGCCAACAGCGTAGATGGCTCGAAGATTGCGGACCTCAGTATCGGCGCGGCCGACCTGGCAGTCGGCGCTGTGACGCTGGCGAAAATCAACACGACAGGCGCCGCCACCAACGAGGTGATGCAAT
>CAZYHE010000390.1:2074-4881 GCA_964647225.1 uncultured Anaerolineales bacterium | reverse complement strand
AGCGGGTCGCCAGGCCGCGCAGGATATCGCGATCACGGTTGCTCATCCTCTCTCCTTCGTTGCTGTGGCCGGTCTCCGACCGAGCCACGGTGGCTTTTTACCACGACGGGCACGGTCGGAGACCGGCCCGAGCTTTGGTTGTTGAGTTGTGGTCGGTCTCTGACCGAGCCACGGTGACTTTTTACCACGACGGGCACGGTCGGAGACCGGCCCGAGCTATCATTATTCCGGCTGTGCCGGCTTATCCACGGCGGGCGGCGGTGTCGCGGGGGCCTTCTCCGGCGCGGGTTGCTTGGACTGCTCGCTGCCGCGGTTCACCTCGCGCTCGTACTCGCGGACGAAGCCGCCGATCTTGCGCTTCAGAAACTTGGCGACGGATGGCCGAACTGGGGCGATTCTGCTATCACTCATCTAAAATCTCCTCTGCTTTCTGTGGCTTGCACCATTCACCACTGAGCACCCTGAGCGAAGCCTCGCTGTAGTGTGGCGAGGCGCAGTCGAAGGGGCGGCCATGCTGAAAGGCGCTTGGAACTTGCTCAAGCAATCCGCTTGTAGCGGATGCGGGCTTTCCAGCGGATCGTGGTCGTATTGTGCGCCCGGATGTAGTCAATGGTGCGTTTGCCGAAGATGAACCCGTAGGTGCGCACGATCTTCTCCACCGTGCCGTAGTCCTGATCCATGAAAAAGTCATGGATGTCGTAGCCCAGCCGCGCCAGGATCGCCTCTCGCTCCGGCTCCGCGGGCGGCTGATCGCTTGGGTCGTCGAAAATGACGGACGCCAACTCGCCGCCGTACCAGCCGGGCGCGATGTCTATCCGCAGGACCAGCCCGCCGGGCCGCACCACGCGCGCACACTCCGCGGCAAACGCGGCGACATCCGGGTTGGCGCTGGTCACCGCGACCACGGCATCCACGGAACGATCGGCCAGCGGGAGGGCTTCCGCCGTCCCGGCCTCGAAGCGGACGTTGGCGATGCCGCGGGCGCGCTGCTCGGCGACCGCGATGGCGCGCATGGCCGCCTCCGGCTCGATCCCGATCACGAACGCGGCGTGTTGTGCCAGCTTGAAGGTGGACGCGCCGGTTCCTGCTGCCACATCGGCGACCACTTTGCCTGCCAGCGGAAAGTGCCGGCAGAGGTGATCCACGGCGTTGGGCTGCTTCTCAACCTGCGCGAACTCCTCGTACACTTCGGGGTAGTCGCGGTAGAGGAGGTCCCAGCGGTTCTCGATGGATTCCGGTCGGTCGGTTGGGGACATGGAGACCTCTGATCATGGATAGGTAGCGTAGGGCCTCGTGCCCGTTCCAGCGCCCACAAGGGGCTACGCTACGACTCATCGAATCGGCTTTGATGGTCTTCTATGCTGCCCCGCGTTCGGTGTACTCCCGCATCAGCGCCAGGAAGTCGTGATATTGCGCCAGCGACACCCCCGGCGGTGTCTGGTGATCCACGCTGGGGATGAAGCCGCCCGTGCGCATGACAGGCAGTAGCCGCTCCCACTCCCCGCGCATCGCCTCGACCCCCAGCGGCATCGTCATCTTGTCGAACGCGCCGATCATGGCGAAGCGCGGATGGCTGGCGCGTACGCGGGCCACATCCACGCCCGATTGCCGCTCGAATGGCAGCAGCCCATCCACGCCGCCCTCGATGAACCACGGCAGGCAACGTTCGACGTTGCCGTCCGAGTCCACCATCGGGATGACGTTCATCTGGCGGATGATGGGCGTGAGTTCCTGGTAGTACGGCGTCAGGAACTCGCGGAACGCCGACTTGGAGAGCATCGGCCCGTGGTTGTACGACAAGTCCTCCGCGAAGGTCATGAACTCCGGCTCGATGACGTTCGCGATGCCTTCCAGCAAGTATTTGTTGAACGCCAGGAGATCGGCGTTGATGCGGTGCATCAGCTCGGGCTGGTCGTGGAAGGCGAAGAGGTGGCGCTCGATGCCCAGCAAGGTGCGGGGAAACCAGAAGAAGCCGTTGAGGGTGAACCAGACGGCCAGTTCGCCCCGTTTGTGCCGCTCGCGCACTTCCGGCGGGAACGCCGCGTCCCAGTTGATCTCTGGGTAGAGGTGCTCCCGGACCGCCTCGTAGCTCGCCAGGTCGCTGACGGGGCCTTGCCCGTGGGCGGTCGGACGGGGGAAGGTCGGCTTGTGGATCGGGAACCACGCCTGCCAGGCGGGATCCAGGCCGAAATGCTCCATGATGGCGACGACGCCGGCGGTGCCCTTGGGTCGCTCGCTCGGCAGCCCCTCCCCCTCCCAGCGGCGGATCGTCTGATCCCACCAGTGCGCCCACTCGAAGCGGGGCAGGCGGTCAACTTTCTCGAAACGTAACGTGGAACGGAAACGGTCGCGGTTGTTCAAGGCGTACTCCGTGCGCGCGATAGAATATCAACGGCACGCAGTATACCACCAATTGGGAGCTTGAGCCTATGACGCGAGACATACTGCACCCAAATGAGGCTGCTCGCTGGCCCGGTCGAAGCTCGAACGCGACCAGCGAGCAGCCTGGGTGATGCAAGCGCGGGCCAACCCGGCAAGCGAAACTGGCGTCATGCGGGTGTTTTGCCAGCCAGCATCTGCTCGAATTCCTCGGGCGAGCCAATTGTCGCCGCGTGCCGCAATAGCTCTTTGAGCCGCGCCAGGTTATCATCGCCACGAATCGCGGTGGCCGTGGTCGGCGGCACCCGACCGAAGCGCGCACCCAGAATATCCAGCAGCGCTTCGCGCGCCATCTGGAGCGCACCTAACTGCACACCTTGCTGTATCCCGCGTTCCATCCCGCGTTCCATCCCGCGTTCCATCCCGCG
>CAZYHE010000390.1:0-1974 GCA_964647225.1 uncultured Anaerolineales bacterium | reverse complement strand
CACCTTGCTGTATCCCGCGTTCCATCCCGCGTTCCATCCCGCGTTCCATCCCGCGCCGTTCGATGCTGGTAATGTACGGCATCTGTCTCTCCTCCTCGAAGCGTTCGATCGCCTCGTCAAAGCTGCGCGTTAGTTCCTCTGGCAGCATCATGAGCCAGTCAATGATGCGGAATAACTCCAAGATGTCCGCCTTGCTGTAGCCGCCATCATACAGGCCGCGGATCAGGTTAAGTTTCCAGCGCAATCGTTCGGCCCCATCGCGATGCGTTGTCAGCGCCTTCAGATGCGCCATCACCACCACCGCGAACGGGTTGCGGCTGGCCGCCAGCTCGTCCCAGCGCGGCATATAGTCCAGCAATTTCACGATGGGGAAGGCCAGGCTGGCCCGACAACCGAACAGCGTATAGCTGAACTCGCTCGGACGCCACGCCGGATCGTCATCCGCCAATACTGCCAGGCTGGCAACGCGGCGGTTGTAACGGTCGAAGAGCCGATAGTTGTAGGTGTACATGCGCCGGGGAAACTCGGCATCCACCTGACCCTGCACCTCGATGTGGATCAACACCCACGCTTCACTGCCGTCCCCCAGCCAGACCTGCGCCAGGTGATCGGCCCAGCGCCGCCCCAGGCTGGCATCGCGCACGACCCGCTGCAACTCCTTGTCCTTGAACGTATAGCCGCGCGCCCAGTCAATCGCCGCGTGCGCCGCGGGGAAGAAGAGGGCCATGAACGGTTCGAAGAAGCGCTCCAGCGCCTCTTTCCAAGGGCTGTCGTAGTCCATCTGCGGTGATGTCATTGGGCCTCCGGCGATGGATTGGCAAGGCACGACCTGTTTCGTGCCGGCAGCGCGAATATATCACAGTTCGCCCTTCGGCACAAACGCTATGAGGCCGTCCATAACCATCTTAGACGGCCTCGCTGACCTGAAAACAGCCGTATGGTTAGTATCGTCCGTGCGTGCGCGCCACCTCGTACATCGCGACCACGTTCTCGGTCGGTGAATTATCCTGGAGCGCGTGGGTGGGCGCGAAGCAATAGCCGCCGCCGGGCATCATGATATCCATGATCTCCTTGCAGTTGGCTACCGTTTCGTCCACCGTGCCATACGCCACCGGCCCAGCCGTAGAGATGCAGCCGTGGAAGGCCATGCGATCGCCGTAGCGCGCCTTGAGGTAGGCCGGGGCCATGTCCTTCGCTTCGGGCTGCAGCGTGTCCGAGATGGTGATGCCCATCTCGATGAAATCGTCGAACGCCCAACTGCTCGACCCACAGCAGTGCATCATGATCGGCAGGTTGTAGGCGCGGGCCAGGTCGCAGTATTTCTGGTAGCGCGGCCGGATGTGCTTGCGGAAGGTCTTCATGCTGATCGTCGGGCCGCGCTGCGTGCCCAGGTCTTCCCCCATCCAGATGAAGTCCACGCCGCCCTTCGCCGCGTCCAGGATGCGGGCGCAGATCTCGATGGTGATGTTCATCCGGCGGTCGGCCAGGAGCAGGCCGGCCGGGTCGTCGGTGACGAGATCAATCAAGGTCTGTTGCATGGTGCGCAACATCCCGTTGGCGTTGATGATGTCGCCGAAGCCGCCGGAGCCGTTGATCGCGAACTGGCCGTAGCGTTTGCACGTCTCCGCGATCTCTGAGTAGTCGAAGTTATCGGGATCGGGCATCGGCCAGGCCGCGACCTGCTCCTCGGTGGCGTGCTCCAGGGGGAAGTCGCAGTAATCCCAGTAGCCGCCCGACTCGTGCTCGACCCAGCGCCGGTGGATGCCCCAGTTATCCACGGTGCGGCCCGGCACATCTTCGTGCAGCTTCGGCCCGACATAGCGTGGATGTACGCCGCGGAAATCCACGCCGAGCGCCTGGCGCAGGCCCTCGTGGTCGTCGGCGGCCAGACCGAAATGGTCTTTCAGCCGCCGGTCAATGCCGGGGTTGGAGAGGTAGTTGATCGGGACGCGGTCAGGTTCCTGCCGCGCAAAG
>CAZYHE010000389.1:0-4884 GCA_964647225.1 uncultured Anaerolineales bacterium | reverse complement strand
GCTCGGCTGATCCTCTTCCCGGAAGCGTTCATCCCGGCCTATCCGCGCGGGCTGAGCTTCGGCGCGGTGGTGGGCAGCCGCACGGCCGCGGGCCGGCAGCTTTGGGCGCGCTATTGGGCCAACGCCGTGCCCGTGCCCGGTCCGACAACCGCGGCCCTGGGCCAGATCGCGGCCCGCGCGGGCGCTCATCTGGCCGTCGGCGTGATCGAGCAGGAAGGGGAGTTCGGCCGCGGCACCCTCTATTGCACGCTGCTCTACTTCGGGCCGGACGGTGCGCTCCTGGGCAAGCACCGCAAGCTGATGCCCACCGCCGCGGAGCGGGTGATCTGGGGCCAGGGGGATGGCAGCACGCTGACCGTGCTCGACACCGCGGCCGGCCGCATCGGCGGGCTGATCTGCTGGGAGAACTACATGCCGCTGGCTCGCATGGCGCTCTACGCCAAGGGGGTGCAAATCTACCTGGCGCCGACCGCGGACAGCCGGGAGACGTGGCAGGCCACCCTGCGCCACATTGCGTGCGAAGGGCGCTGCTTCGTGCTCGGCTGCAACCAGTTCGTCGCCAAAAGCGATCTACCGGCCGATCTGATAGGCTTGGAGGAGTTGGCCGGCGCGCCGGAGATCATCTGTCGCGGCGGCAGCGCGATCATCTCGCCGCTGGGCGAGGTCATCGCCGGACCGCTTTATGATCGCGCCGGCATCCTCACCGCCGACCTCGACCTGGGGCAGACGATCGAGGGCAAGTTCGACTTCGACGTGGCCGGCCACTACGCCCGGCCCGATGTCTTCCGGCTGGCCGTGGATGAACGGCCGCGGCCGCCGGTGGTGTGGCAGACCGAGACGCCCGGCGACCGAGGTCGCAGCTGAGGGGCCAACGGCCGGGCGTCCACCTGCGTGGACGCGTGCCTGGTCGGCGGCGGCCGACCTCGCGGCGAACCGCCCCTTCGCCCCGAATTCATTCGGCCATCTCTCGGAGCACCCATGCGCTCACTCAAACGTCTCTTCGGCTATCTCAAACCCTACTGGAAGCAACTGACGCTGACGGGCGGCTTCATCCTGGTCTTCACCGTGCTGAGCCTGCTGCCGCCCCTCGTCGAGCGCCAGATCGTGGATGGCGTGATCGGCCGGCGTGATCTGGCGGGCCTGCTCCCGCTGATCCTCGGGCTGGCGGGCCTCTTCGCCGTGGCCGAGTTGGCGAATGCCGGCGATCAGTACATCCGCCACACGGTCGGCGAGCGCTTCCTGTTCGACCTGCGCGTGCGCATCTACAGCCACCTGCAGCGGCTCTCCCTCTCCTTCTTCGAGCGCACCTCGACCGGCGAGCTGATGTCGCGGGTGAGCAACGACGTGAACGCGCTGGAGCAGTTCGTCACGCACGGCACGATCCTGACCGCGATGGCGGGACTCCGGCTGGTGGGCGCGGCGGCCGTGCTGCTCGTCTTGGACTGGCGGCTGGCCCTGGTTGCGCTGATCCCCGCGCCGATCCTGGCGCTCGGCCTGCGACGCTTCAATGGGATCATCCGCCCCATCTACCGCCGGGTGCGCGACCGGCTGGGTGATGTCAACGCCCGCCTGCAAGATGACCTGACCGGCATCCGCGTGATCCAGGCGTTCGGGCAGGAGGAGGCCGAGCTGGCCCGCTTCGATACGGTCAGCCGCAGCTATTTCACCGAGCGGGTCAGCGCGATCCGCTACTGGGCCACCTTCTTCCCGGCCATGTCGTTCGTGCAATCGCTGGGCGGCGTGCTGGTGCTGGGCATCGGCGCGTTCATGGTCGTCCAGGGCAGCCTGACGTTGGGCACGCTGGTCGCGTTCATGGCCTACATCGTCTCGTTCTACGACCCGATGCGCCGCCTGGCCGAGGTGGATAACACCTTCCAGCAGGCCATCGCCGCGGCCGACCGCATCTTCGAGCTACTCGACCAGCAAGCCGACATCCGGGATGCGCCGGACGCGCGGGCGTTGAATCAAGTGGCCGGAGACGTGCGGTTCGAGGATGTGCATTTCCGCTACGGCAGCGGCGACGAAGTGCTGCACGACGTGGATTTCCGCATGGCGCCAGGCGAAGTAGTGACGCTCGTCGGGCCGAGCGGCGCGGGCAAGACCAGCATCGCCAACCTAATTTGCCGCTTTTACGACCCCACCCACGGGAGGATCACCGTGGACGGCCATGATCTGCGGACGCTCACCGTGCGCTCGCTGCGCCAACACGTCGCGGTCGTGCTGCAAGACACGTTCCTGTTCAACACCACCGTGCGCGAGAACCTGCTCTACGGCAAACCGGGCGCAACGGAAGCGGAGCTGATCGCCGCGGCCACAGCCGCGTGCGCCCACGACTTCATCCTGGAGATGCCGAAGGGCTACGACACCGAGATCGGCGAGCGCGGGGTGAGGCTGAGCGGCGGGCAGCGGCAGCGGTTGGCGCTGGCGCGTGCCATCCTCGCCGACCCGCGCATCCTGATCCTGGACGAAGCTACCTCATCGGTGGATGCCGAGGCCGAATACCTGATCCAGCAGGCGCTCGACGAGGTGATGAAAGGCCGCACCGCGCTGGTAATCGCCCATCGGCTGAGCACCATCCGCAACGCGCACAAGATCATCGCCCTGGAAGGCGGCCGCATCCGGGAGATCGGCCAGCACGAGGAGCTGTTGCAACGGGGCGGGCTGTACAGTCACCTCTACCAGCGGCAGTTGGAGTTGGCTACGAACGGCGTGAAACTCTAGGCCGGGGCTTGCGTAAAGGGAAAAGAGTAAGCAAGAAGGGAAGGACAAAGCATGACAAACCATTCACGCAACACACCCTGGATCTTCTGGCCGTTTGTGGCGCTCTGGGATCTGGTGACGGGCATCTTGAAGCTGACCGGCCGGCTGGTGGCGATCCTGGTCGGCCTCGTGCTGATGATCGTGGGCATCGCGGTCAGCCTGACGGTGATCGGCGCCATCATCGGCATTCCGCTGGTGATCTTCGGTTTCACGCTGACGGTGCGCGGGCTGTTCTGAAAACCGCAACGCCTTGATACAATAGGCCAGCGCCATCGGCTCCACTATTCACCGCATGGAGAGGAGTTCCTGACGTGTCATTCGAACATCAGCCCGACTTCGCTCGTTTCCGCACCGCAATCACTTGCCAGGGCGAACCTGACTTCGTGCCCTTCGCCGATATCGGCGTGTACGCGGGACACAAAACGCGCCTGCTGGGCCATCCCGCGGCCAGCCTGGCGGATGAAGTCGAATTCGCCCGCCGCATCGGCTACGACTTCGTGCCGTTCAGCATCGGCTTCCAGCAGACCCGCGCCCTGCTCGGCGCGATGGCCGAGGGACATCACCCCGGCGGCGCGGGCGCGGCCGATGCGGTCGTCGAGCGCCACTGGGCCGCGGGCACATCGAGCGCCATCACCGGCGACGCGGACTTCGCGGCTTTCCCCTGGCCCGATCCCGACGACCTCGACTATGCCTTCCTGGATGAAGCCGACCGGCATCTGCCCGCGGACATGAAGATCATCTGCGCCATCGGCAAGGTGTTCAACCCGGTGTGGTGGCTCACCGGGTTCGAGACGTTCGCCGTGCTGCTGGGGGAAAACCCCGCACTGGTCGAGCGGCTGTTCGAGAAGGTCGGCGCCTTCCAGTTGCGGGTAGCTGAACGCTGCCTGGAACATCGCTCCGTCGGCGCGCTCTGGCACGCGGATGATGTGGCGTTCAACACCGGCCTGGTCGTCTCGCCGCGGGTCTTGCGGCGCTACGCCTTCCCCTGGTTCCGTCAGATGGTCGAGCTGGCGCACCAGGCGGGCGCGCTGGCGATCTTCCACAGCGACGGCAAACTCGATACGATCATCGAGGACATCATCGGGCTGGGGTTCGACGGGCTGAACCCGGTGGATCCGATGTGCATGGACATCGTGGCGCTGAAAGCCCGCGTCGCCGGCCGGCTCGGCCTCCTCGGCAACATTGACCTGCGCTACACGCTGACCTTGGGCACGCCGCAAGAGGTCGCGGCGGAGGTCGAGGAGCGGATCGCGGCGTTGGCGCCGGGCGGCGGCTACTGTCTCTCCTCGGCGAACTCGATCCCGGACTACGTGCCGTTCGAGAACTACCTGGCGCTGCGCGATGCGTGGGTGAAGTATCGGCGGTAGTCGCCTCGCGGTCTTGCAGCGGATTTGACAATCGCGTCAGGCTATGATAGCTTATAGACCGATCCAAATACCGATCCATAGACCGATATACGAGTGAACCATGCGTTCGGCACATACTTCGCCACGCAAACCCAAACCTCCCAAGCGGGTTACCCTGCTCGATGTAGCCGACCACGCCGGCGTCTCGCGCGCCACGGCCTCGCTAGTCGTGCGCGACAGCCCGCTCGTCACCGACGAGACACGCGAGCGCGTGTTGGCCTCGATGGCTGCGTTGGGTTATGTCTACAACCGAGCCGCGGCCAGCCTGCGCAGCCGGCGCTCGCACGCCATCGGCCTGATCGTCACCGACATCACCAACCCCTTCTTTGCGCAGATGACCATCGGCAGTGAGTCGGCGCTTGAGGAAGCCGACTACGCCGTGCTGCTCGGCAACACCTCGGAGCGATTGACCAAACAGGACCGGCTCCTGGAAGCCATGCACGGTTATGCCGTGGACGGCGTCTTGCTCGCGCCGGCGATGGACACGAGCATCGAAACCGTCGAACGCCTGCGCCGTTGGCGGCTGCCGTTTGTGATGGTGGTGCGCTACCTGTTCGATGTGGATGCGGATTATGTCGGCGCCGATAACATAGCCGGCGCGGAGCTGGCGGCGGAACACTTGGTGCGCAACGGTCATCGCCGAATCGCGTTCATCGGCGGGCCGACCGGCTCTTCGGCTCGCCGCGACCGCTTGCAGGGGCTGCGCAACATCCTGGCG
>CAZYHE010000388.1:0-4885 GCA_964647225.1 uncultured Anaerolineales bacterium | reverse complement strand
GCCAGTTGCATCACCAACCGCATGTCGTGTTCCACCAGCAGCACGGTGATCCCCATCTCCCGGATCGTGCGGATCAGGTCGGCCAGGCCCTGGCGCTCGAGGGTGTTCAGCCCCGCGGCCGGCTCATCCATCAGCAGCAGTCGCGGCTCGGCCGCGAGCGCGCGGGCGATGGCGGCCAGGCGCTGCTGGCCGAAGGGCAGGCTGCCGGCCAGCGCGCCGGCTTGCAGCCCCAGCCCCACCAGATTCAGGCAGCGCATCGCTTCGAGGAAGATGCGTTCCTCCTCCCGGCGCATGGCGGGCAGGCGCAGGGCCGCGGCGAGCAGCCCCTGGCTGCTGCGCGCATGGCGGCCCACCATGACGTTTTCGAGGACGGTCATCTTGTCGAAGAGCAGGGCGTTCTGGAAGGTGCGGCCGATGCCCAGCCCCACGCGGGCGTGCGCGGGCAGGCCGTTGAGCGACCGGCCCCCCAGCCGCACCGTGCCCGTGGTGGCGGGATAGGCGCCGGCCACGATGTTGAACAGCGTCGTTTTGCCTGCGCCGTTCGGGCCGACCAGCGCGGTGATGCTGTGCTCGGCGACCTCGAAGCTCACCGCGTCGAGCGCGACCACCCCGCCGAAGACTTGCGTCAGGCCGTCAATTGCGAGCATGTCTGCGGAACACCTCGATCACGCCGCGGGTCAGCCCCTCCGGCATGAAGATCATGATGAGAATCAGCACCAGGCCGTAGACGATCGTAATATGTTCGCCGGACGCGTTCGGGATGACGAGCGGGAGCGCCTCGCGCAGCAGCACGGTGACGAGCATCACCGCGGCCGCGCCGAAGGGCGCGCCCCAGACGCTCGCCAGGCCGCCCACCGCCGCCATCACCACCAGCCGCACCGAGACGCCGAAGTCGAACGCCTGCGGGCTGACGAACTGCATATAGTGGACGTAGAGGCTGCCGGCCAGGCTGGCGTAGGCCGCACTGAGCACCAACACCTGGAGCTTGAAGCGGCTGGCGTCCACGCCGATGCTTTCGGCCGCGGCTTCGCTGGCATGCACCGCGCGCAGCGCCCGGCCCACGCGCGAGTTGACGATGTTGAGCGACAGCCCGATCAACAGGAGCACGACCCCCCAGACCAGATAATAATACTCCGCATCGCCATCGAAGACGAAGCTGCCGATCGCCAGCCGCGGCACGCCGGGCAGTCCCGACGGCCCGCCGGTCAGTTCCCGGAATTCGCCGAAGGCCAGGGTGGCGATGATCCCCAGCCCCAACGTCGCCATCGCCAGATAGTGTTCGCGCAGCCGGAAGATGGGGATGGCGATCAGGTAGGCCACGCCGCTCGTGACGGCGACGCCGGCGATCATGGCGAGCCAGGGGGAGACGCCGAGCTTGACCGTCAGGATGGCCGAGGTGTACGCGCCGATGCCCCAGAAGGCCGCGTGCCCCAGCGAGACCTGGCCCGCGTAGCCCATCAGCAGGCAGAGGCCGAGGGTGACGATGGTGAAGATGCCGATGAAGATGGCGGTGCTCAGCAGATAGGGGCTGTGCAGCCAGAGCGGGAGCGTGCCCACGACCAAGGCGAACGCCAGCAGTGCGACGACGTTGGAGACCTTCGAGCCTCTTAGGGTTTCCGAAACCCTAAGGGTCTGGTTGGCGGAATCGCGGCGCCAGGGCCAAATCTTCGTCATGGCCGCGCCTCCGCCGGTTTCGCCTTCCCGCCGAGCTTCAGCTTCGGCATCGCGAAGAAGCGGCCGGAGCGGGCGAAGATCACGATCAGGAGCGCCAGGAACGCGATGGCGTCCTTGAACCCCGATGAGATCAGCCCCGCGCCGAGCGACTCGATCACCCCCAGCAGCAGCCCGCCGATCACCGCGCCGGGCAGGCTGGTCAGCCCGCCGATGACCGCGGCGACGAAGCCTTTCAAGCCGAGCATCAGCCCCATGTCGTAAGAGGCCAGCATCAGCGGCGCGATGACGATGCCGCCGGCCGCGCCGAGCGCCGCGCTGAGCGCAAAGACCAGCGCCGACATCTGGTCCGCACTGATGCCCATCAGCCCGGCCGCCTGGCGGTTGATGGCGCAGGCGCGCACGGCCTTGCCGAGCAGCGTATGCTCGAAGAGATAGTAGAGCAGCAGCAGGATCAACGCCGCCACCGCCATCGTCCACAAGCGCTGCTGGCTGAGCACCGCGCCGAGCAAGGTGCGTTCCAGGAGGAAGTAGAGCAGGAGCAGCGCGATGATCGCCGTCCCCATGATCCACAGCCGCTGCAGGCTGACCGCCGCGCCCCCGATATCGAGTGGCGGCCCTTTGGTGAAGGAGGGCAGCGAGAGCGGCGAGGTGCCCCACGCCAGCAGCGCGACGCCGCGCACGACGATGGAGACGCCGACCGTGATCATGATCAGCGTGATGCTGGAAGCCGACCGGGCCGGCTGCACCGTCAGCCGCTCGATCAGCACGCCGATGAGCGTCACGCTGGCAATCGCCGCGATGGCCGCCAGCGCCAGCGGTACCCCCCAGCGCACATACGTCACCGCCAGCATCGCGCCGAGCATACAATACTCGCCCTGCGCCAGGTTGACGATCCCGGTGACGCTATAGATGGTCACGACCCCCAGCGCGACCAGCACGTAGATGCTGCCGGTGCTGAGGCCGGAGAGGATGAATTGGAGGTAGTTGCTGAATTCGTAATTGGGCACGACGATCCTGTTGGGTTGGTTGGCGATTGAAATCGCGGCTAAAGGGCGCTGCGGCGCCGGGCGTCCACCTGCGTGGACGCGCTCAAGGCCGGCTCTGCGTGGATGCGGCTCCCGTCGGCGCAGGCCGACATTGCGGCGGGCCGCCCCTTCGCCCCGAATTCATTCGGCGGCCCCCTACCACTTCTCCCGCGGCAAATACACCCAGTTGCCGTCGGCGATCTTCACCAGCACGACATCCTTGGCGCTCAGGCCGACGTGATCCTGGGCCGAGAGGCTGAACATGCCGCCGGTGCCGGGGAAATTCTTGGTGTTCTCGATCGCATCCCGCACCTTGGCCCGCTGTTCTTCGATCTTGAGGCCGGCCGGGAGGCCTTCCAGCGCCTTGAGCGTGAGCTGCAACCCATCCCAGACGTGGCCGGCGAAGGTGCTCGTGGGGTTCTTGGTGAACGCCTCGTAATCCTTGGTGAACTTCGCCAGTACCGGCTTCTGCGGGTCGTTGTCGGCCAGCGCGCTGACCGCGACGAGCTTGCCCATCGGGAAGAGGACGCCTTCGGCGTTCTCCGGCCCGGCCTGGGTGATGAACGACTTCATGCCGATGCCGTGGTTTTGGATCAGCGGCATCTTCAGCCCCAACTCCCGGTATTGCTTGGTGAGGATCGAGGCGGCCGGCGGGATGGCCGTCACCAGCACGGCCTGCGCGGCGCTGGCCTTCACCTTGGTCAATTGGGCCATCATGTTGGTGTCCGCGGCCTCGAAGGTCTCCTCCAGGACGATCTCGACGCCGGCCGCTTTGGCTGCGTCGCGGATGGCGTTGCGGCCATCTTCGCCGTAGGAGTTGTTGACGTAGAGGTTGGCGACTTTGGTCAGCCCTTTGGCCTTGGCGTATTCGACTTGCTGTGGGGCGGTGTGGCGGTTGTTCTGCGCGGTCTTGAAGACCCAGAAGCGGTCGGCGACCGGCTCGACGATCTGGCTGCTGGAGGCGGCGGAGATGAAGGGGATCTTGGCCTCCTGGACGATGGGCACGAGGGCCAGGCTTTCGGGGCTGGTAGTGCCGCCGACGATCGCCACGACCTTGTCGTCGCTGATGAGCTTCTTGGCGAGGGTGATCGCCGTATCGGCCGTGCTCTGGGTGTCGTAGATGACGATCTTGACGGGGTGGCGCAGGCCGTCGGCGCCCAGGATGCCGCCCTGGGCCTCGAGCTGGCTCTGCACCAGCCGGGCCGCGTCCCGTTCCGGCTCGCCGAGCGCCGCGCCGCCGCCGGTGCTGGCGACCAGCACGCCGATGGCGTAGGCTTCGCCCGCCTTCGCTTCGGCGGGAGCTGCGGCCTTCGCCGCGGTCGGCGCTGCAGCGGGTGCTGCAGGCGCGGGAGCCGGCGCGGCAGGGGTGCAAGATGCCAGGAGCAGCAGCGCCAGGCACGCCAGCGACAACCAAACGCTTCTGTTCCACTTCACCATGATGAGACCTCCCTTACTGAAAATGGTGCTCACTTCACACTGGCGAGGGCGTCATCGCACCGCAGCGTGTCTCGGACGGGGCCGCTGATTGAGCCGCCGAATGCCCTGTAGCCGCGGGCCTTGTGCCCGCCGATCGCCCACGAGGGGCGATGCTACGCGCATTCGGAGGCGTTCAGCGAGACAACCCGCCGATCGCTTCAGATGGTCTTCGGGGTTGGCGGAGAGCCGCAAGCTCCCGGCCGGGAAAACGCACGCCGACCGCAGTCCGAACCGCAGTTCGGGCACATCGGCGTGCCGCGCGGAGAGGGTATGGGATGGTCTGGGTGCGCTGAGAATGCCTGGGTGGTTTGGTCTCAAAGGCGGCGCAGGGCCGGGCCGCGCGCCGCGCCCCCGTCTGCACCGATGTGGAATATATCATACGTTGGGCGGGCTGTCAATCTGAGTTTGGGCGGGGCACGTGGGGGGTGTTTGGAACGCGAAGGCGCGAAGCGACGCGAAGTTCACGAAGCGCGAAGGCGTTCGCCACGGCGTGGCCCTTCGTGGACTTCGTGCTTCGCGTTCTTCTGGTTCTTCGCGTCTTCGTGTTCCAAATACTTCGTGTTCCACGCACCCTGGTTTGGTTGTCTCATCGCCCATCTTGCGCTATACTGCGCATGTCCAATTTCCGCATCCATCACAGGTGCCACCATGTCCCAACCTACCACCCACCCCCGCACCCTGCTGGGCACGAACCTGACCCCCGGCCAACT
>CAZYHE010000387.1:2159-4887 GCA_964647225.1 uncultured Anaerolineales bacterium | reverse complement strand
CCTTGTTTGATCTTGGCGGCTTTGCGCCTTTGCGTGAGATTTGTGATCTACTGATTCTTGGTCGTTGACGGATTTCAGCGCCGGCCGCGCGCAAATCATCCAATTCGGCGATCAATAGGGCGCGCATCGGGTCAGCGTCTGAAACGCTACGAGAATTCATCATACGTCACGCCGGCTGCAAGATCATCCGCACCGCCGGCACCTGGTTGGCGCGCAAGGATGCGATGGCCGAGGCAGGGACGGTTGTCACGGCCAGCGTTTCTCCGACAGCATTCATGATTTCCAGAATCGCCCCCTCTTCACCGCTGCGGGGATGGGGCACGTAGTCAATCAGCACCGCGACATCGCCGGCTCGTAAGTTTTCGGCGGGGATGTCGCGCGTGATCTCGACTTCTTGATAAAGCTTCAATCGCATCGCATCACCTCACTGGTTTGAGCGTCACAAACCGAAATGCACCGTCAATCTCCTGCTGTATCCAGACCGTCACTACTTCCAAAGCGCCATCAGGGCCGGTCAATTCACCCTGCACCCGGTAGAAAACGCCATACTCGTCCTGGCGGTCAATAATCGCCTCATGCGTTGAGCTGCCATAATCCGTCTTCACTCAGATATTGATGGATGATGCCCGCGATGGGCGGCCGGGTTGCTCCTATTCACCACCGCTCCCACCGCACCAACTCCGCCAGCGGCTTGCGATCTTTCACCCGCGGCGTGTCGGCCGAGAAGCCGAGCGGGGTGAACGCGACCGGCTCGACCCCGTCGGGCAGGCTGAGGATCTGGCGCGCGGCCGCGGGATCGAACGCGGCGACCCAACAGGTGCCCAGCCCGGCATCGGTGGCCGCCAGCACGATGTGATCCATCACGATGGCGGCATCCACGAACGCGTAGTTCACGCCGTCGCGGCGCACCCAGGCTTCGGCGGGCACCGCGCACACGCCGAGCACCAGCGGGGCTGCGCCAAACCATTCGCGGTGATAGAGGCGGCGCAACTCGGCTTGACGGCCGGCCGTGTGGAGCACGATCAGCCGGAACGGTTGGCGATTGGCCGCGGTCGGCGCCAACCGGCCGGCCGCCAGGACGCGCGTCAGCAGGTCATCCGGCACGGGGTCAGGTTGATAGGCGCGCACGCTGTAGCGCGCACAGATCAGGTCTGCGAACTCCATAGGTCACCTCACTGGATCAGGTCGCCGGCACGCCGTTGGTTGCCGGCTGTGGCGATAGTGTACCCTGTTTTCTGCGAAACGGCAACGCGCCGCATGCTCTATGATGCCTGTCATACCCTCTGACCGGCTTTCGGTGTTATTCTGACCTTTGGCTGTTTGCCAGCTTGCGGCCTTGTCGCCGCGCGACTGCGATCCCCACAGGGCAATCCGGGGATGCGCTGAGGATGTGATCCGGTTACTTTTCTCGCCGCACCGCGGCGTGTTTATTCTATCGGAGGAAACGCATGACTGAACGACATTACGTCACGATTGACGGCAATGAGGCCGCGGCCTATGTCGCCCACAAAACCAACGAAGTGATCGCGATCTACCCGATCACCCCGTCGAGCAACATGGGCGAGTGGGCCGATGCCTGGAGCGCCGAGGGGAGGCAGAACATCTGGGGCACCACGCCGCTGGTGGTCGAGATGCAGTCGGAAGGCGGCGCGGCCGGCGCGGTACACGGCGCGCTCCAGACCGGCGCGCTGACCACGACCTTCACCGCCTCGCAGGGCCTCCTGCTGATGATCCCCAACATGTACAAGATCGCCGGTGAATTGACCTCGACGGTCTTCCACATCGCCGCCCGTGCCATCGCCACCCACGCCCTTTCGATCTTCGGCGACCACAGCGATGTCATGTCGTGCCGCTCGACCGGTTGGGCCATGTTGAGCAGCAATAACCCGCAGGAAGTGATGGACCTGGCGCTGATCTCTCAGGCCGCCACCCTGGAAGCGCGCGTGCCGTTCCTGCATTTCTTCGACGGTTTCCGCACCAGCCACGAAATCCGCAAGATCGAAGAACTGAGCGACGCGGACATCCGCGCGATGATTGACGATGGCCTGGTGGCGGCCCATCGCGGGCGCGCGTTGAATCCCGAACGCCCGGTCATCCGCGGCACCGCGCAGAACCCGGACGTCTTCTTCCAGGCGCGCGAAGCCTGCAACGCCTTCTACAACGCGGTCCCGGCTATCGTGCAGGAACAGATGGACAAGTTCGCGGCCCTCGTTGGCCGCCAATATCAGTTGTTCGATTACGTGGGCGCGGCCGACGCCGAGCGCGTGATCGTCATGATGGGCTCCGGCGCGGACGTGGCGCACGAGGCGGTCAATCACCTGGTGGCCCAGGGCGAGAAGGTCGGCCTGATCAAGGTGCGCCTCTATCGCCCCTTCAGCATCGAAGGCCTGATGGCCGCCATCCCGCCGACCGCCAAGATCGTCACCGCGCTCGACCGCTGCAAGGAACCCGGCGGCGCGGGCGAGCCGCTTTACCAGGATGTCGTGACCGCGGTCGTCGAGACGGGCCGCGGGCTGCGGGTGCTGGGCGGCCGCTACGGGCTGGCGAGCAAGGAATTCACCGCCGCGATGGTCAAGGGCGTGTTCGACAACATGGCCGCGAAGGCCCCCAAGAACCACTTTACGATCGGCATCAACGACGACGTGACCCACACCAGCATCGCCTACGATCCGACCTTCAGCGTCGAGTCGAAGCGGGGCGTGCGGGCCATGTTCTACGGCCTGGGCGC
>CAZYHE010000387.1:0-2059 GCA_964647225.1 uncultured Anaerolineales bacterium | reverse complement strand
CCTTCAGCGTCGAGTCGAAGCGGGGCGTGCGGGCCATGTTCTACGGCCTGGGCGCGGACGGCACGGTGGGCGCCAATCACAACTCGATCCGCATCATCGGCGCGGAAACCGAGAACTATGCCCAGGGCTATTTCTCGTACGATTCCAAGAAATCCGGCACGGTCACCACGTCGCACCTGCGCTTCGGCCCCGATCCGATCCGCCTTTCGAACCTGATCGAGTCCGCCAACTTCATTGCGTGCCACCAGTGGGTCTTCCTGGAGCGCGTCAACGTGCTGGCAAAGGCCGAGGTGGGCGCCACCTTCCTGCTCGCCAGCCCCTACGGGCCGGATGAGGTGTGGGATCAGCTCCCGCGCCAGGTGCAGGCGCAGATCATCGCCAAGAAGCTGCGCTTCTATGTCATCGACGCGATCGGCGTCGCCAAGGCGACCGGCATGGGCGGTCGCATCAACACGATCATGCAGACCTGCTTCTTCGCCATCTCCGGCGTGCTGCCGCGCGAGGAAGCGATCGAGAAGATCAAGGAATCCATCCGTCACACCTACGGCCGCCGCGGCGAGGCGGTGGTGCAGCAGAACTTCGCGGCGGTGGATCACACCCTGACGCATCTGTACGAGGTCAAGTACGGGGACCAGGTCACCAGCAAGATCAACATGGAGCCGCCCGTCTCCGCGGAGGCGCCGGCGTTCGTCCAGGATGTGACCGGCCAGATCATTGCCGGCGTCGGTGACAGCCTGCCGGTTTCTGCCTTCCCGATAGACGGCACCTGGCCTTCGGCGACGACGCAATGGGAAAAGCGCAACCTGGCGCTGGAAATCCCGGTGTGGGACGCGGCAATCTGCATCCAGTGTGGCAAGTGCGCGCTGGTGTGCCCGCACGCGGCCATCCGCACCAAGGTCTACCCGCCGGAAAGCCTGGCCGGCGCGCCCGAAACGTACAAAGCGGTGGATTATCGGAGCCGCGATCTGGCCGGGATGAAGTACACCGTCCAGGTGGCGCCCGAAGATTGCACCGGCTGCGGGCTGTGCGTGGACGCCTGCCCGGCCAAGAACAAGAGCCAGCCCAAGTTCAAGGCGATCAACATGGCCCCGCAGTTTCCGCTGCGCGTGCCCGAGCGCGAGAACTTCAAGTTCTTCCTGGATCTGCCGGAACTGAATCGCACGTTGATCCCGCTGAACAACGTCAAGAATTCGCAATTGCTCCAGCCGCTCTTCGAGTTCTCGGGCGCGTGCGCGGGCTGCGGCGAGACCCCCTACGTCAAGCTGGTTTCGCAACTCTTCGGCGATCGGGCGATCGTCGCTAACGCCACGGGCTGCTCCTCGATCTACGGCGCCAACCTGCCGACGACGCCGTGGTCGGTGAACAAAGAGGGCCGCGGGCCAGCTTGGTCGAATAGCCTCTTCGAGGATAACGCCGAGTTCGGCCTGGGCTTCCGCCTGACGATTGACAAGCAGGGTGAGTTCGCCCGCGAGTTGGTGCAGGCCAACCGCAGTCTGATCGGTGACGTGCTGGCCGATGGCCTGCTCAACGCCGACCAGTCCACCGAAAAAGGTATCACGGAACAACGGGAACGCATCGCTGCGCTCAAGGCGAAACTCTCTGAAATCACCCAGCCGCAGTCTGCAATTAGCAATCTGCTCGGCCTCGCCGACATGCTGGTCAAGCGTTCCGTCTGGATCATGGGTGGCGACGGCTGGGCCTACGATATCGGCTACGGCGGCCTGGATCATGTACTGGCGTCGGGCCGCGATGTGAATGTGCTCGTGCTCGACACGCAGGTCTACTCCAACACGGGCGGTCAGGCCTCGAAGGCGACCCCGCGGGCGGCCGTGGCCCGCTTCGCGGCCGGCGGCAAGAGCCTCGCGAAGAAGGATCTGGGCATGATCGCCATGAGCTACGGCTCGATCTACGTGGCGCAGGTGGCCATGGGCGCCAACGACAACCAGACCGTGCGGGCGCTGCTCGAAGCCGAAGCCTACCCCGGCCCCAGCCTGGTCATTGCATACAGCCATTGCATCCAGCAAGGCCTCAACCTGATCTACGGCCTGAACCAGCAGAA
>CAZYHE010000386.1:1549-4900 GCA_964647225.1 uncultured Anaerolineales bacterium | reverse complement strand
GCCCCCGGCAAGCGCGCCGACCTGGCGGTGTTCGAGGACGATTTCAGCGCGTGGCGGGTGCTGATTGGGGGAAGGCAAATCGGCAAATAGCAAATCGGCAAATCAGTACGTGGTAGAGCCGCAAGGCGCATCTCGCGTATCGCGTTTGACGCAATACGCACCACACAATACACACGGAGCAACCTATGATCATTCCACTTCGCACGACAGAATACGGCAGTTTGCACACGAGCGTCTACGCCAGCAATGCAGCGATGGGCGAGGCGGCGGCGGACGAGGCGCGCGACATCATCGTCGCGGCGATCAAGGCGCAGGGCCACGCCAACGTCATCCTGGCGACCGGCAACTCGCAGTTGACCTTCCTCCACGCGTTACGCGGGCTGCCGGGGATCGAATGGCAGAAGGTCAATGTCTTCCACATGGATGAGTACGTCGGCATTGACCCGGCGCACCCGGCCAGCTTCCCGCTGTTCCTGCGCCAGCACATCCTGGACATCGTCAAGCCCGGCGCGTTCTATCCCGTCCCCGGCCAGGCGGCTGACCCTTCGACAGGCTCAGGGCGCGCTGATGCCGCCTGCCGCGAATACGAGGCGCTGCTCAAGGCCCACCCGGCCGACCTGTGTGCGATGGGCATCGGCGAGAACGGCCACATCGCGTTCAACGATCCGCCCTTCGCCGACTTCGACGATCCGGTCTGGGCCAAGATCGTGAAGCTGGACGAGCGGTCGCGGCATCAGCAGGTGGGCGAGGGCCACTTCCCGAACCTGGCCGCGGTGCCCACGCACGCCATCACCCTGACGATCCCGGCGCTGCTCTCCGCCAAACGCATCCTCTGCATCGTGCCGGAGGCGCGCAAGGCCGAAGCGGTCGAGAAGTCGTTGCTCGGCCCGCTCACCGAGGACTGCCCGGCGTCCATCCTGCGGCAGGTCGGCCACGCGCACCTGTTGTTGGATCAGGAATCCGCGGCGCGACTGAAGGCGTGAGGGGCTTTGCCATGAATTGCTCGAAACGGTATGGCGATTGAAATTCGCTCCTGATGGGCTTGCCGCCGGGCGTCCACCGACGTGGACGCTGTTCAGGTGCGGTTTCAACCGCCGGCTGAATAGCCGAAGTGTGCGAAGAGGAACCCAATGTCTCTTCAGTCGTCCGGCCCGGCCTACCGGGTCATCACCCCGCGGCTCGTGATCCGCTGCTGGCAGCCGGCCGATGCGCCACTGCTCAAGGCTGCGATTGACAGCAGCATCGAACATCTTTTGCCGTGGATGCCCTGGGCGGCCAACGAACCGACCGACCTCGACACCAAAATCGCGCTGATTCGTCGCTTCCGGGGGCAGTTCGACCTGGGCCAGGATTTCACCTACGGCATCTTCAGCCGGGATGAGGCGGAGGCGCTTGGCGGCACGGGGTTACACACGCGGCTGGGGTCGGATGCCCGCGAGATCGGCTACTGGGTGCGCGCCGACCGGATCAACCAGGGGATCGCCGCCGAAACGGCCGCCGCGCTGACGCGGGTCGCGTTCGAGGTGGACAAGCTCGACCGGGTGGAGATCCACTGCGACGCGGACAACGTGCGCAGCGCGGCCGTGCCCCGCAAGCTCGGCTTCACCCACGAAGCCACGCTGCGCCGGCGCCGGGTGGCGGGCAAGGTCCGGGATACGCTGGTGTGGACGCTGCTGGCCGATGACTACGCGGCGAGCGCGGCCGCGCGCGTCCCAATCGAGGCGTTCGATGTGATGGGACGCACGATTCTGCCTTCTTGAGTGCGAAAATCAGACCAGCCCCGCCGCAACTTTGAGCTTTGCATCAAGTATCGTCTGGATCGCGGGAGACACATGCCCCAGACGACGCAGAATAACAGAACGATGCAATGTAATCAGCTTGCCCATCTTGAACACGGCGGCCTTGTGCAAGCCTGTCTGCGCAAACGCTGAATTCCCGGCGTCAAGCACGTATTCAGTAGGATCCGGCGCAACGGGGATCACGGAGGAGATGAAGGCCAGGAGGATATCCTCGCCCACGGGATCGGGTGACAGGATTGCGGCCGGGCGAACCTTCTGACCGCTCAGATCCGTGAACGGGAAGGGAACCAGGACGATATCACCACGATGCAGTGCTGGAGGCATTACGCAACAGCCTCCCCATCCTGGAGCGAATAGATGTCCTCGCGCGGATCGGCGAGAAACTCATAGGCCGGGCTTTTCTCGGCCAATAACGCGAGACCTTGTGTGGGCAGGTCATCGGCCAACGCCTGCTCATCGGCCGGAACGAAGACGATCTTGACACGCTGTCGTTCGCGGAGCGAGATTGCGGTCAGCGGTGTGAAGCATCCTCTCTCGTAGATGGCATCAATCACTTGAATCATTTTCGCACCTCATCAGTCGTGATTGTAGCACAAAGCGCCGCGCGCTCAAAATAGATTCGATCTGCAACCGGCACGAAAGGACAAACCCAGCCCATGACAGTACTCCTGATACGCGAAAGGCCCGCGGCGCTGAGCGCAGCCGACCGGGCGGTCATCGCCGAATTGGCAGCCCCGATGCAGCTCGTCATCACGGATGACGCGGCCGAGATCGAGGCGGCGCTGCCGGAGGTCGAGATCGCGACCGGCCACGTGCCGCCGACCTTGCTGGCGCGGATGCCGAAGCTCCGCTGGTATCAGCAGTGGGGCGCGGGCGCGGATTGGCTGCTGCGCCACCCGGAGATCGCCGCTCGCGACTTCATCCTCACCAACGCGTCGGGCGTCCACGCGATCCAGATCAGCGAGCACATCCTGGCGCTGATGCTGGCGTTCGCCCGCTGCCTGCCATCGGCGATCCGCGCGCAGGCCCGCGGCGAGTGGGAACGCCAGGAGCGCGAAAGCCTGTTCGAGTTGGCGGGCAAAACGCTGGTGTTGATCGGCGTCGGCGCCATCGGCGGCCGGACGGCGCGGCTGGCCGCGGCGCTGGACATGCATGTGATCGGTGTGCGGCGCAACGCGGGCGAGCCGGCCCCCGGCGTCGCGCGGATGGTCGGCCCCGACCGGCTGCTGGAGGTGTTGCCGGAAGCCGATTTTGTTGTCCTGACGATCCCGCTGACCCCTGAAACGCGCCATCTGATCGGCGAACGCGAGCTGCGGGCCATGAAGCCGACCGCCCACATCTTCAACATCGGTCGGGGCGGCACGATTGACGAGGCCAGCCTGATCCGGGCGCTGCGCGAAGGATGGATCGCGGGCGCGGGGCTGGATGTGTTCGAGAAAGAGCCGCTGCCCGCCGATTCCCCCCTTTGGCAAATGGAAAACGTGATCATCACCGCACACTATTCGGGCGCGACCCCGCACTATAGCGAGCGGGCGCTGGCGATCTTCCTGGA
>CAZYHE010000386.1:0-1449 GCA_964647225.1 uncultured Anaerolineales bacterium | reverse complement strand
GATACCGATCAGCGCATCGTGCTGTTGATCACGACCGTCTCCGTCTTTATGACCGCCTTCATGGGGTCTTCGACAAACATCGCGCTGCCGACCATCGGCCGGGAGTTTGCGATGGACGCCGTCCTGTTGAGCTGGGTAGCGATGGCCTACACGCTGGCGAACGCCATGTCGCTCTTGCCTGTCGGCCGGCTGGCCGATATCGTTGGCCGCCGGCGCATCTTCACCATCGGCGTGAGCGGCTATGTCGTCGCATCGCTGGCGGTCGGCCTGTCATCGTCGGGCGCCATGCTGATCGCCGCGCGTTTCGTGCAGGGCGCGTTCGCCTCCATGATGTTCTCCACCAGCACCGCCATCCTCACCTCGGTCTTTCCGGCCAGCGACCGCGGCCGCGTGTTGGGGATCAACACCGCCGCGGTCTACACCGGGCTGTCGGTCGGGCCGTTCCTGGGCGGGCTGATGACCCAGACGCTCGGCTGGCGGAGCATCTTCCTGGCCGGCGCCGTGCTCGGCCTGGTTTCCATCGCGCTGCTGGTCACACGCGTGAAGGGTGAGTGGGCCGAGGCGCGCGGGGAGCGTTTCGACACACGCGGCGCGCTCGTCTATGGGGCCGCGATTGTGTCGTTCATGTACGGCCTGTCGCTCTTGCCGAAGCTGGAAGGCGCCGGCCTGATCGCCGTCGGAGTCGTGATGGGGGTTGGATTCGTCCGCTGGGAGGGTCACGCCCACCAGCCGCTTATCAATCTCGATCTGTTCCGGCGCAATCGGGGGTTCGCGCTCTCCAACGTGGCCGCGCTGATCAACTACAGCGCGACGGCCGCAGTCGGCTTCCTGCTCAGCCTTTACCTGCAATACATCAAGGCGCTCACCCCCCAGCAGGCCGGGCTTGTGCTCATCGCCCAGCCGATCGTGCAGGCGGTCTTTTCGCCCTTCACCGGCCGCCTCTCCGACCGGGTCGAGTCGCGCATCGTGTCGTCAGTCGGCATGGCGGTCACGGCGGTCGGGCTGGTGCTGTTGACCTTCCTCAGCGATGCGACGCCGTTCTGGTATATCGTCCTGTGCCTGATCCTGCTCGGCTTCGGATTCGCCCTCTTCTCCTCGCCGAATACGAACGCGGTCATGAGCTCGGTGACGCGGCGGTGGTACGGCGTCGCGTCGGCCACAGTCGCCACGATGCGCACGATGGGCATGATGCTCAGCCTGGGCATCGCCACGCTGCTCTTTGCCATGGTGATCGGCCGCGTCCAGATCACGCCGCAACAATATCCGGCGTTTCTGTCGAGCACCCGGTTGGCGTTCTCGATCTTTGCGGTCGCTTGTTTCGGCGGCGTCTTCGCTTCGCTGGCGCGCGGCAAGATCCACGGGGATCAGGGATCAGGAGCCGGGAATCAGGAGTCAGGGGGCAGGGGACAGGAGTCAGGCGCTGGCACAGCGGAAGGCAACCGTCACTGA
>CAZYHE010000385.1:0-4902 GCA_964647225.1 uncultured Anaerolineales bacterium | reverse complement strand
CCCTATCATGGCGTGGTCACCTACACCCTCGACCTGAACAATACCGGCAGTCTCACCGACACGGTCCGGCTCACCGACACGCTGCCCGCCGGCGTGACCTTCGGCGCGTGGGTTTCGGCGCCAGCAGAAGGCGTCGTTCGCGACGGCAATGTCATCACCTGGACCGGGGTCATCACGGATCTCGAGGCGGCGATCACGCTGGTCTTCACCGCCACGCACACCGGCAACTACAACGACGTCATCGCGAACACCGCCTGGTTCAGCGGCTCAGCGCAGACGGGCAGCGCGACGGCGAGCTTCAGCGTGGAAGCCGCGCTATGCAGCAACGCGATCGGGGTGCAGAACACCGGCGACAGTGGACCTGGCTCGCTGCGCCAGGCCATCGCCGACCTGTGCCCGGGCGGGGAGATCACCTTCGCCGCCGCCATGAGTGGCGCAACGATCCCCCTGGCCAGCGAACTGGCGATCGATAAGGATTTGACCATCCGCGGCAACGTGCCCATCACCGTCAGCGGCGGCGGCACCGTGCGCGTCTTCGCCGTGAGCGGGGGCAATGTCACCCTCGCTGGCCTGACGATTCGCGCCGGCAGCGCGACGGACGGCGGCGGCATCGACCATACTGGCGGCACGTTGACCGTGGCGAACAGCTCCTTCCTCAGCAACACCGCTGCGAGTTTGGGCGGCGCCATCAACAACAATGCCGGCACGCTGACCGTGACGAACAGCTCCTTCGTCGGCAACAGCGCCGGCGGCACCCAGAACGGCAACAGCGGCGGCGGCGGCGCCATTCGCAATCACGGCGATCTGGCGGTGACAAGCAGCGCCTTGATCAGCAACAGTACCAACAGTTGGGGCGGCGGCATTCGCAACAGCGGCAACTTGACGGTGACGAACAGCACCTTCTTTGGCAACAGCTCCTACGGCGGCGGCGGCATTCGCAACGAAGGCACAATGACCGTGACGAACAGCACCGTCTCCGGCAACGGCGCCAACGGCGATGGCGGCGGCATCTTCAGTGGCGGCTCGGCGACGGTCCAGAACAGCATCGTCGCCAACAGCACTTCGGGCGAAAACTGCGTGGCGGATCCGCCTGACGCGATCGCGAATGGCGGTAATAACATCGACGGCGGCGAATGGTGCCAGTTCGGCTGGGTGAATGGTTCACTCAAAAACACGAATCCGCTGCTGGGCGAGCTGACGGGCAGCCCGGCCTACCTCCCGCTCCTCGCCGGCAGCCCGGCCATCGACCGCGTTCTCTGGAATGCGCCCAACGGCTGCCCGGCGACGGACCAGCGCGGCGTGGCGCGACCGCAGGGCAGCGCGTGTGACATCGGCGCGGTTGAGGTTCAGCCGGTGTTGTCGCCCGAGCTGCACCTGGCCAAGCAGGTGACGCCTACGGCGGATGTGCCCTACCAGGGTGTCGTCACCTATACGCTAGTGCTGAGCAACACGGGCACGGCCACAGACACCGCCGCCATTCTCACAGACACGCTGCCCGGCCAGGTGACCTTTGGCGGCTGGGTGGAGAATCCCGGTGCAGTGGCGGCGGACGGTGCGATCACCTGGACGGGCGAGCTTGCGCCGTCGACCGCGCTCACCTTCACCTTCACGGCGACGAATACGTGCGCCTACGTCGGCGTCATTACCAACACGGCGGCCTTCAGCGGCTCGCAGCAGACCGGCAGCGCAGCGGCGGCGTTCAGCGAACCGCTGCCGCTTTGCTTCGCCACGGTGGACGCGAGCCTGGTCTACCGCAGCGCCGACGCCAGCGCGCTGCAGGCGGCGGTGGATGCCGCGTCCGCGGGCGCCACCGTCAAGGTGGCGGGCGCCTGCGCGGGCGTCCGGGCCAGCGGCGGGATGAGCCAGACGCTCCTCGTCGCCAAACCGCTCACGATCACGGGCGGCTACACCGCCACCGACTGGACGACAGCCTATCCCATCACCCAGCCCACTACGCTGGACGCGCTGGCCGGCGGGCGCGTGGTTTCGGCCACGGCAGAGCTGGCGCTGGCGGAGTTGACGGTGCAGAACGGGCGCGCCACCGGCGCGGGCGCGGGCATCTATGCCGCGGGCGGGCTGACCCTGACCAACGTCACGGTGCTGAGCAACACGGCCACCGGCGACGGCGGCGGCGCGTACGCGGGCGGTCCGGCAAGCCTGGATGGCGGCCTCTTCCGCAACAATGCCGGTTTCAACGGCGGCGGGCTGCGCGGCGCGAGCACGCTGGCCATGACCGGCGCCCAGTTCATCACCAACACCGCGACGGCCAGAGCCGGCACGACCGGCGGCGGCGGCGCGTATGTCACCGGTGCTGCCACCGTGACCGGCGGGCGGTTCCAGGACAACTGGGGCCGCTCCGGCGGCGGGTTGCATGTGCGCAACTTGCTGACAGTGACCGGCACGCAGTTCGTCAGCAATACGGCTTCAATTAATGGCGGCGGCGTGTATGTCACTAGTGCGGCTATACTGACCGGCACGCAATTCATCAGCAACAGTGCAGGCACCGGCGCCGGCGGCGGCGCATATGTCGCTGACGCCGCAATCCTGGACGGCGGCCTGTTTCAGGGTAATCGGGCCCGCAGTGGCGGCGGGCTGCATGCCAACAACAAGCTTACCTTGAACAGCACGCAGTTCATAAACAACACTGCGACGGGCACCCTTATATCGTCTGGCGGCGGCGGCGGCGCAAATGTCACCGGCGCCGCCGACTTGACGGGCGGCCTGTTCCAGGACAACCGGGGCGCTAACGGCGGCGGGCTGCGCGTCCAGGCGAACCTGACGCTGACCGGCACGCGCTTCATCAGCAACACCGCCACCAGCGGCTACGGCGGCGGCGCATGCGTCGATAGCTCCGGCTACGGCGTTGCAACCCTGAACGACGGCCTGTTCCAGGGTAACCAGAGCAATTACCCTGGCGGCGGGCTGTATGCTGGCGGGTGGTATGCGCCAACGCTGGTCTTGAGCGGCACGAACTTCATCGGCAATACTACAGCCGGCGACTACGGTGGCGGCGCAGTTGCTGGCGCTGCTACCCTGACCGGCGGCCTGTTCCAGGGCAACTGGGCGAGCAGCGGCGCCGGCGGCGGGCTAAATGCAGAGGGTTCGCTGGCGATGACCGGCACGCGGTTCATCAGCAACACTGCGCAGACCGACGGCGGCGGCATCTATGCCGCCAACGGCGCGTCCAGACGCCTGGTCAACGTGCTGCTGGCGCGCAACGTCGCCGGCGGCAGCGGCGCGGCGATCTACTTTGCAGACAGCGCCACCGGCAGCACGGAGCTGGTGCACCTCACGATCGCCAACCCGGCCACCGGCGCGGGCGCGGCCATCTACGTGATGACCGGCACGGTGAACATCACCAACTCCATCGTCGCCTCCTTCACCACCGCCATCGAGGTCGCGGGCGGTGTGGTCAATTCTGACTATAACCTCTTTTACAACGCGCCCACCGCGGTCGTCACCGGCAGCCACAGCCTTACGGACACCGATCCGATCTTCGTGGACCCGGCCGGCGACGACTACCATGTGCCCCAGGGCAGCCCGGCGGCGGGCAAGGGCCTCGACGCGGGCGTGACGGTCGACCTGTCAGGCGTGGCGCGGCAGAACCCGCCCACCATCGGCGCGTATGAGGCGCTGCGGCCCAATCTCTTCCTGGTCAAGCAGGTCACGCCCACGGCGGACGCGCCCTACCAGGGCGTCGTCACCTACACGCTGGTGCTGAGCAACACGGGCAATCTCACCGGCGCCGCCATCCTCACCGATGTGCTGCCGGCGCAGGTGGTCTTCGGCAGCTGGGTGGAGAATCCTGGCGCAACGGAGGCCGGTAACGTCATAACCTGGACGGGTGAGATCACATCGGCAACGGTGCTCACTTTCTCCTTCACTGCCACCCACACGGGTGCCGCCAATAGCACCGTCACCAACACTGCCCACTTCAGCGGCGCGCGCCAGACTGGAGCGGCAACGGCGGTTTTCACCACGGTCAAAGCGGGCACAACAACGGCGCTGACCAGCGCACCCAGCCCATCCCTCTACGGCCAATCCGTCACCTTCACGGCCACGGTCACGGCGAATCCACCAGGTGCGGGCACGCCGACGGGCGTCGTCACCTTCACCACGGCGACCGGCGACCTGGGCACGGGCAATCTGAGCATTGACGGCGTGGCCACCTTCACCACCATCTTGGCCGTTGGCAGCCATGTCATCACCGCAACCTACGGCGGCGACGCCAACTTTGTAGACAGCTCGTCGAGTTCGGTCACACAGACCGTGAACAGGGCTGCCACAACTTCAGTGCTGGTCAATGCGCCGAGCATGTCCGTCGTCGGCCAATCGGTCACCTTCACGGCCACCGTGACCGCCAGCAGCGGCGCCCCTGGCGGCGCCGTCATCATCGAGGTTGACGACATCCCGGTCTACACCGGCACGCTGAGCGGGGGCGTTGTCACCTATGCCACCAGCGGCCTGACCGTGGGCGACCACCCGGTCTACGCCGAGTACCTGGGCGATGCCAACTTCGCCGCCAGCGCGTCGGCCGTGGTCACCCAGACGGTGCTCAAGGCCGGCGCCACGGTGACGCTGACCAATCTCAGCCAGACCTACGACGGCGCGCCCAAACCGGCCTCGGTCACGACCGCGCCGCCGGGGCTGACTGTCACCATCACTTACAACGGTGGCGGCAGTGCGCCCACGAATGCAGGCAGCTACACGGTGGTCGGTACGGTCGACGATCTCAACTACACCGGCGTCGCCACCGACACGCTGGTCATCGCTAAAGCGGCCACGACAACGACCCTGACCAGCGCGCCCAACCCGGCGCTTGCCTGGGCAAACGTCACCTTCACGGCGACCGGGACCCTCGTCGCGGCAGGCGATACCCGCGCCGCCGGGCCCGGGCGGCTG
>CAZYHE010000384.1:0-4936 GCA_964647225.1 uncultured Anaerolineales bacterium | reverse complement strand
ACGCCGACCTCCAACTCTACTTCCTGGGCGATGCCCACGAAGTCTACGCCCGCACGAAGCTGTGGGAAACCACCCGCCACAAGGGCGCGCGCCTCGGCGTGGCCGATTTTTACGAGCCGTGGCGCGGGGAAGTGCCCGCCAGCATCACGGCCACCTCCGAGGATATGTTCGTGTCGGTCGTCGGGTTCAAGAGCGGCGCGACGGCCAACTGGACGCAGTTCTACGCGGCGCACGGCAAGGGGTTCGGCCAGAAGGTCATCTACGGCGCACAAGGCGCGCTCGTCTGCGGCGGCATCCGCAACGGCGTCTCGCCCGTGCTGACCCTGGATGATGGCACGGAGCTGACGGGCGATGCGCTCCTGGCGCTCGTCCCCGACTATCACCTGGATGAGATCACCGAGCGGTTGTACGGCGCGGCGCGGCCAGCCGCGTTCAGCCTACCCTTCCCCGCGTGCGACCGCAAGCTGCTCGCCATCGAATACCACGAGTTCGCCCGGTGCGTCTTGACCGGGCAAACGCCGGAAGTGGATGGCCGGGTGGGTCGCCGCGCCCTGGGCATCTGCTACGCCGGGCTGGAATCGGGCGTGCTCGGCCGGCCGGTCCTCGTGGATGACGTGGAGGCCGAACGCACCGCCCGCTACGAAGCCGACATCAACGCGCATTGGGGCATCTGACGTAGCTTTGGGCGATTGAAATCGCGACTGAGGGGCCTGCGGCCGGGCGTCCACCTGCGTGGACGGTAATGCGGTCGGCGGCGGCCGACCTTGCGGCGGGAGACGCCCCTTCGCCCCGAATTCATTCGGCGGCCGGCGGTGGTGCTTGACTTTCATGAGTTGCCACTTCGATTCGATTGGAGGTATCTATCGAAACTCGTCGCCTCGGCCGCACCGGCCTACAGGTCTCGCTCCTGGGGATCGGCGGGGGCTACATCGCGCTGCTGGACGATGACGCGGGCCGTGCGATCTACCGCCGCGGGCTGGAGTTGGGCGTCAACTACTTCGACGGCCGCTACGGCAATTCCAGCACGATGCTCCGCCCGTTGATCCAGGGCCGGCGCGAGCAGCTCGTCCTGGGCACGAAGACCGCGGAGCAGACCGCCGCGGGCGCGTTGGCCCGCATCGAGGAGGATTTGCGCGAACTGGACACCGACTATCTGGACATCTTCTACCTGCGCACCTACACGCAGGAGATGCTGGACGGTCATTTCGCGCCCGGCGGCTCGGTGGCGGGGGTGCTGCAGGCGAAGGCGCAAGGGAAGGTACGGGCGTTGGGTCTGGCCGGCCACAGCGACCTGACCGCGCTGGCGCGGGGAATCGAGACGGGGCTGGTGGACGTGTGCATGTTGCCGCTGAACATCGTCCGCCGCGAGGCGCTTGCCCAGGTACTCCCGGCCGCGCGGCGGCACGACGTCGGCGTCACCGTGATGAAGCCGCTGTCCGTGGGGATGGCCCCACCGCGGCTGGCGCTCCCCTGGCTGGCAACCCAGCCCGTCCACGCGCTGGTCCCCGGCGTCAGCACCGTGGCCCAACTCGAGCTGGACGCCGCCGTGCTCGACCGCTCGCCGCTGGCCCTCACCGCCCAAGAGGAACACGAAGTCGAGGGCTGGCGGCGCCGCCTCGACAACGCGGCCTGCCGCATCTGCGATCGGGTCTGCCAGCCGGTCTGCGAGGCGCAGATCCCGATTGATGTCTACCTCTACCACGACACCTTCTACAACCAATACCGCGCCCTGGGGCTGGACGGCTTCATGCACGCGCCGGCCGCGGCCTGGGTGCGCAGCGCGGCCGAGGATCACTTCGCCCGCGCCGTGCAGACGATCCGGGCATGCACGCACTGCGGCAAGTGCGATCCGGTTTGCCCCTTCGGCCTGCCAGTCGAAGCCATGTTGATGAAGGCCGCCGCTGATTACGAGACCTTGCTGGAGGCCGTAAAGGAAGCCGGCTGGAAGATGCAGTACAGCGGCGCGGCGGCCCCGTATGCGACGCCAGCCAGCCGCCGAATGAATTCGGGGCGAAAGGGCGACCCGCCGCAAGGTCGGCCGGCGCCGACCACGCCACCGTCCACGCAGGTGGACGCTCGGCCATCGGCCCCTTAGCCGCGATTTCAATCGCCACTCGTTGGTGATTTCAACTACGTACCAGGAGGTTCCCATTGTCCCTCGACATCCCCCTGATTGACATTCACACCCACATCGGCCGGCTGCCGGGCGTGGTGGGCGAGGTCTTCACCGCCGATGACCTCCGCCATATCGCCGAGTGCGAGGGCGCCCGCTTCATGCTCGCCTCCTCCGCGACCGCGACGACCGTAAGCCAGGCGGCCGGCACGCGGGAGGTGATCGCGATGGTGCAGCAGCACGGCGACCGGCTCGGCGCGATGCTGTGGATCAACCCGCACGACCCCGACTGGCGCGCGGATGTGGCGTTGGCCGCGCTGGCCGGTTCGACAGGCTCACCGCCCGCAACGCGCCCTGAGCCGGCCGAAGGGCTAGTCCGTGGTTCGACAGGCTCACCGCCCGCGTCGTGCCCTGAGCCTGTCGAAGGGCGCCGCGGCGTTTTCGGCATCAAAATCCACCCCCTCCTCGATCACTACGCGGTTGAACTGCGGGCGCTCGACGAGGTCTTCGCCGTGGCGCGGGCGCACCGCTGGCCCATCCTGACCCACGCCGACCACGACGGCACGCCGATGGGCGCCGCCGCCTACGAGCCGCTGATCCGGGCCTACCCCGATGTGATCCTGATCCTCGCGCATCTCCGGCTGGAGGCGATCCCGCTGGCGAAACGCTACGATAACGTGTTCGTGGACACGACCTACGTTGACCCGGTGCGGGTGGAACTGGGCGTGGACGCGCTCGGCCCCGACAAAATCCTCTTCGGCTCGGACGCGTGCGAAGGGTTCGACGTGGGCCACCCGGTCGGCCGGCCGCGGCCACTGCGCAGCTACGCATCGCTGATCGCCGGACTGCGCGAGCGCGGCATCAGTGACGCAGCGTTGGAGAAGATCCTGTATCGGAATGCAAGCCAGATGTTTGGCATCGCGTAGCTGGCGGCATTGAGAACGGACGATTGCTCACAGATAACACGGGTGCCACGGATTGGTCTTGAGATTGCTTCGCGTGCAGTTCGGGATCTGCAATCATCCGTGTGCCTCCGTGTAATCCGTGAGCCAACTTGATTGGGAGAATGAACATGACTGAAAGCGATATTTCACACGTTGCCATTATCGGCACAGGGCAGATGGGGCCGGGGATTGCCGTCTCGACCACGCTGGCCGGCTATCCGACGGCGCTGATCGCCCGCTCGGCCGAGAGCGCGGCCCGCGGGCGCGCGAGCTACGATAAGGCGCTCGCCTTCCTCGTCGCCAACGGCGTCGCCACGGCCGACGAAGCCGCGACCGCCGCCGGCCACCTGACCACGACGACCGATCTCGCGGCCGTGGCCGCGAGCGACCTGGTCATCGAATCCATCGTCGAGCATCTGCCGACCAAGCAGCAGTTCTTCCGAGAGCTGGACGACTTGTGCCCGCCGCGCACGATCCTGGCGAGTAACACCTCCGGCCTGCGCATCAGCGACATCGCGGCGTTGATGCAGCGTCCCGAACGGGCGGTGACGACCCACTTCTGGAATCCCGGCCACCTGATGCCGCTGGTGGAGGTCATCCAGGGCGAGCGCACCGCGGAAGAGACGGTGCAGGCGGCCTATCGCTTCCTGCTGCGCTGCGGCAAGCGACCGGTGATCGGCCGCAAAGACCTGCCCGGCCAAATCTGCAACCGGCTGCAGCAGGCGCTGTTGCGCGAGGCCATCTACATGGTGCAGGAAGGGATCGCCAGCCCCGAAGATGTCGAGATCGCGCTCAAGGCCGGGTCGGGCCTGCGCTGGCCGGTCTATGGCCCGCTGGAACACGCCGATGTCGTCGGCGCTAAACTATCGTTCGCCGTCCAGTCGGCGGTCCTGCCCAGCCTGTGCAACGCGACCGAGCCGGCGCAACTCCAGAAGGACATGCTGGCAGCGGGCGACCTCGGCATCCGCTCCGGCAAAGGCTTCCACGATTGGACCGTGCGCAGCGCCGACGACCTGATCCACACGCGCGACCAATGGTTAGTCGAACGGATGAAGGAAGCGCGTGCTTCGCTGTCTCCTGACTCCTGACTCCTGATTCCTGGAGGTTCCATGCGTCTCAGCTATTGCACCTGGGGAAGTATGGCGGTTGGGATTGATGACCTGATCCCGGCCATCGCGAAGATCGGCTATCGGGGCATCGAGCTGGCCGTGACCCCACGCTTCCCGACCGATCTCTACAGCCTCGACGCGGCCACGAAGACCCGCATCAAGGCGCTCTGCCAGCAGCACGGGCTGATCATCTCGGCCGTCGCCGGGCACACCTCCGTCTGCGAGGATGATCCAGACAAGAACGCGGCCAACCTGCAACGCCTGCGCGACACCATTGACCTGGCGGATGAGCTGCGCCAGCCAGGGGAGCCGCCGATCGTGTGCAGCCTCCTCGGCGGGCACGTGGACGATTGGGGCCGCGTGAAAGAGCGCGTGGTCGAACGCGTGCACGCCCTCGGTGATTACGCCGCCGGCAAAGGGGTGATCTTCGCCTGCGAACCGCATTCGGGCACTGCGTTCGATCTGCCGCGCAAAGCGACCTGGCTGATGGAACAGGTCAACCATCCGGCGGTGCGGATCAACTTCGACATCAGCCATTTCGACATCCTCGCCATCCCCACCGCCGAGAGCGTGTCGCAGATGATCCCGTGGAGCGCCCACACGCACGTCAAAGACCAGCGCGGCATCTATCCCTACCACGAGTTCCTGACGCCCGGCGCCGGCCCGTTCGACTTCATCGGCTATCTGAAAGCGATGCACGCCGCGGGCTACACCGGCTGGATCGGCATGGAGGTCAGCGTAATGGTGCAACGCCAGCCCGGCTACGATCC
>CAZYHE010000383.1:0-4955 GCA_964647225.1 uncultured Anaerolineales bacterium | reverse complement strand
GAATATCGGCAACAACAACGGGCCGCTGTACCGGTGGTTCCAGCGCATCTTCATCAGGCCGATGCTCAAGGACCCGGCGATCTCGGGAGAGGCGTTGTACTACCTGGCGGCCGCGCCCGAACTGGCGGACGTGAGCGGCCGCTTCTTTCACCTGACCATGGACGAGAAACCGGCCCCGCCGGCCCTGGATCGGGAGCTGGGCCGCCAGGTCTGGGAGGCGAGCCTGCGCCTGACCGGCCTCAACCCAGGTCTTTGAGGACCCGATCCGCGGCCAGCTTGCCGGTCAGGATGGCAATCGGCAGCCCGGATGGGCTGTAGGTCCATTGCCCGGCCTGGTAGACGTCCGGAATCGGGGTCAGCACTGACTTCGCAACCCCCGGCAGGCTGCGCACGGCCGGCATGACATCATTGGTGAACGCCCAGCCGGTGATGGCGCCTTCCGAGTTGCCCGAGAAGCGTTCGATCGTGAGCGGCGTGGACATGAAGCTGTCCATGACGGCGGCCTTCAGCCCCGGATAGATGCTGGCGTCCAACACCCGAATCATGTGATCGGCCGCCAACTGCTTGAACTCGTCATACCAGCCCAGCGCCGCGATGTGCTTCGTCAGGGAATAGTCGAACAGCGTGCTGATGATCAGGCCCGTCTTCCCTGCGGGCGCAAGCGTGCTGTCTCTGAGCGCGGGAATCGCGATCTCGTAGGTGGTGTATTCCAGGCAGCGTTTGAGCCAATCCTCGATGCGTGACCGGTCGGCGGTCAGCCCATCGGCGCCCTCTGGGCCAGTCGTGCGCAGTTCGGCCAGCTTGACCTGCGAAAGCCCGACAGTGGACGGCGTGTAGAAGAAGTGCGGGCTGGCGATGCGCGCAAAGTAGCTGCTCTTCAGGTCGGCCGTCAGATACACCGTCAGCACTGAATCGCCGCCGACTTTCCCCGCCAGGGCCGCTTTTCTAGCCTGGATGCGTTCGCCGGCCTGCCTGTCCGGCACGGACGCCGGGTTGACCATCCGGTAGAGCGCCTGCTGATCGGCGGCCCAGACCAGCTTCTTGTACTGGTAGACATTTCCCCGGTCATCCGTCGCCTGGCGGCGTCCGGGGTCAAGGCTCGTGATCCGGGTCTCGCACCGGATTTCGCCGCCGTGATCCAGCACGAAGCGTTCGAGGGCCTGGGGCAGCTTGCTGGTGCCGCCCCTGGGATAGCGGTAATCCAGGTAGAGGCTGAAATAGCTTAGCGCGAAGAATGTCGGGGTCTTTTGGAAGAAATGCTGGGCAATGATGTCCAGCAAGGCCTCATTGGTGGAGAAGTTGGCGAGGTACTCATCCACCGGCCTTCCGAGTCTCGCGATTTTCGGAGCGGTCAGCAGATACTTGAACGCCCACGGCAGAATCGTCCCGAACACATATCCCGGGTTGTTTTTCAAATCCTGAAACAACGGGTTATCAATGCCATAGAGAACATCCATATAATCCATGATCTTAGCGATTTCCCGGATGATGTTCGCAATGTCCTGCTGATTAGCGGGGAAATGCTTGGCCAGGAGTTCCTGATACGCCCCCAGGCTTTCCTTCGAGGAAACCGTGATAACATCCTTGCCGATGCCGACGGAGACCGGATTGGGGAGGAATTCAACTCGCAATCCCAACTGCCTGAGCATGGAGTTTACGATTCCCGAGTCTTCGATCGCCCTGATCCCGCCGTCGAAGACGAAGCCTTTGTATTCGAACGAATTGACCAGTCCCCCGGTCTGCTTTTCTTTTTCGCACAGCAATACCTTTAAACCCGCATTAGAAAGGTAAGCTGCGGCTGTGAGGCCGGCCATCCCGCCTCCCACAATCAGGACATCGGCGATAAGTGGTTCTTCCATCGGTTCCTTCCTCGATAGTGATAAAAGGCCATGACGTGTGAGCGGCGTAGGCGCGGGTTTTGATACACCCAACTCAGATCACCCGCGCCAGTTTCTGGATCTGCATGAAAGGCGCGAAGGTGTAAGGCCCCATGATGCCCGGCGAGGTCAGCGTGACCGGCCAGGGTGCGCCGCCCGCAAAACGCAGTTCACCGGCCATCCGGCCTTCGGGCCGATCAATGTCGAGCTCGATGCGATCGGCGCGGAAGCGGTTCGGGCCAACCCGGATGTCGAAGTCGTCCTGCGCAGCATGGAACGCCTCGAACGGGTAGCGATGATAGGCCGTCGCCCCCGTCGCGCCGTCCAGCGTCTGCACGAACGCGTGGGACGCGGCCGGCTCACGGCCGATGAAGACGCCGGGGATGACGGCGTAACGGCGCTGCTCACGGGCATCCACCAGCTTGAAATACCAGCCCTCGAAGAAGGGCGGCCGCTGGCCATGACCGTGGTAGAGCGCCGGACGCCAAATGTTACGCAGGTCAGACATGGTCGCTGATCCTCAAGCATACCCAAAACCGGACACGCCGGAACCAAACAGGAAAACAGGAACCGCGAAGAACGCGAAGGAAAAGCTCGAATCTTCGCGACCTTTGCGTCTTGGCGGTTCAGTGCTCGCTTCCTTTACAAGGTTTCAACCGGCGAGATCCTGCGATCAGGCCGCAGCCGGCCGCACCATCCGCCCGCCGAGCGCGTTTTGCACCATCAGCAGTTCGCCGATGTTTTCCATCGTCACTAGGCCCACCAGTTGGCCGCGCTCGGTCACAGGGATCGTGTGGCACTGGCACTCCTGGAGGCGGAGCGACACCGGCTCCAGCATCTCGGCCGCGTCTGCGGATAGGAATTCCCGGCGCATCACGTCGGCCACCAGGGCGTACTCACCCCGCTGGCGCAGCGCCACAAGCAGATCGGAGCGGGTCAGGATGCCGTCCACGCGGCCGCTGCTGACCACTGGAAAGTCGTGCTGCGCGCCGCTGAGCACCAGGTCCACGGCCCGGCCCAGCGCATCTTCCGGCGCCAGGCTGCGGAAGTCGGTGATCATGGCCCGGCGCAGCGGAATGCCGGCCAATGCCGATTTCGCCTGGGCCATACTCGATTCCTGCGCCGCGCCGATCCAAACAAAGAGCGCGGTGAAGATCAGCAGGGGGTTGGTGAGCAGGCCGATCAGCCCCAGCAGCAGCGCCATCCCCTGTCCCAGCGTGGCCGCAATCTGGGTCGCGCGGCTGTACTCCAGGCGCAGCGCCAACAGCGCACGCACAACGCGGCCGCCGTCCATCGGAAACGCGGGGAGCAGATTGAACAGGACCAGCACGATATTCACGACCATCAATCTTTCCAGCAGTGAACCGCCGGTGACACTGAGCGTGTCCAGCGGCGCGAGGCCGCCGCTCAGCAGCAGCCAGGCGAAGAGCAGCGCAGCGATCACGACGTTCACCGCGGGGCCGGCCAGCGCCACCCACAGCTCCTGGATCGGCTGATCGGGCATCCGTTCGAGCCGCGCCACGCCCCCGATGGGCAGCAGTGTGATGTCGCGCGTCTTGATGCCGTAACGGCGCGCGGTCAGCGCATGACCGTATTCATGCGCCACCACACAGGCGAATAGCAACAAGATGAAAAGGACCGCCTGCAGGGCGCTGGCCGCCGTGCCGCCGGCCCACAGGTTCATCAGGGCGATCCAGCCGATCAGCAGCAAGAATGTGGCATGCATATAGACGCCGATGCCGGCGAACTCACCAATTTTCCACGACCATTTCATAACTTCCTCCCGCTCCGAATCCACCTTCGACAACTCTGCATCTACCAGGCACATCATCTTAGTTATACAAACCTTATACATCATTCGTTTGATTGCCGATGTAAGACCGACTCCAATCGCATCGCGACGCGAGCGACTTGGGCGCTGCGTCTCGCGATCGGTCTGCTGTCCAGGGCAGTGACGCGCAGTGCCCTCGGCCCGGTGGGCTTCTGCCGTGGGGCGTGCAGGGGTGAAGATGGGGACGCGCAGCGCCGGTCTGGTCGCGACTGCCATCTCCAGTGCGACCAGCACGGCGCGGCCAGGGGCGCGCCGTGCTCAGCGCACGATCTTGAACTGGAAATTCGGGTGGCCGAACGTCATCATCAGACGGATCCAGACCGGCAGCAGCGCCTCGGTGCCGCGGGCGGTGGTGATGTCGCCCAGATCAATGATGTCGCGCCAGCCGAACCACTCGGCCAGCAGCCGGCTGATCTCCGCCTTCGCCGCGGGGTCGTTCCCGCTGACGAAGATCGTGTGGTCGCCGCCGGCCAGCCCGCCGGGGTTGACCATCAGCCCCGCGTTGAGGGTGTTGAGGGTCTTGACGACCCGCGCCTGCGGGAAGGCCCGCTGAATCTGCTCGCCCAATGAATCGGTATTGGAAACCCACAGGGTCGGCGGCATCCCGCGCGAGAAGTCGAGCGGGTTGGCGATGTCCACCACGATCTTGCCGGCCAGGTTGGCCTCGCCGGCCGCCCGCAGCGCATCCACCGATGCCTCGCCCTTAGTTGCGTTGATCACGATCTCGCCGTGGCTGGCCGTCTCGCCCAGGGAGCCGACCTTGACCCCCGCGCCCGCGGCCCACGCGGCCACCTTCTCCGGGCTGCGTGCGCTGACCATCACATCTTGTCCCCGCTCCGCCAACTTCGCCGCCAACGCCTGTCCCACCATCCCCGAACCAAGAATGCCGATTTTCATGGGTATCGCTCCTCTTATTTCTCAATTGTCCCGATCTAAATCCGATCTCGTAACATGTAAGGTTATCAGAGACGCCCGGTCGGTGCTGTAGGAGCGAATACGGTTGGAGACTGACCCCGGCGCGCAACGGTGCTTGCGCGAATCCGCGGTGTAACGTTATAATGGTCGGCATTGACGGCTGCGGCTGGTCAGAGGCGAGCCGGTGGAATCGTCATCGCGACCGAGTGAATGTCGTGCGGAATGGGAGGAGATCGTGATCACAGATGTCACCGTTAAGAACTACCGCAGTCTCGCTGACGTGACTGTGGAGTTCGAGCCATTGACCGTCGTTGTTGGGCCGAACGGTGCAG